>JBMOIK010000005.1:0-34268 GCA_049317365.1 Rectinemataceae bacterium
GACCCTGGGCTCGAATCTGCCTTCTCGAGGAAGGGCAAGACCGCAGGCGATCTCAACAACCTTCACCATTGCAGAGGGCAGGGGACAGGCCGCATGCAGCGCTCGCGAAAGCCGCGCTTCCATCCCTCCGGTTTTGAATCCGATCCCATGGTTCCGAAGCCGGTATTTCCGAAGTTTTGGCTTCTTTCCCTGTACGTCAATGCAATTCCGAATTACCTTGCGCTAAAGGAGTATCCACATGGAAGTACGAAGCAAGAATTACACTTACAGGACCTCGGTGGCCTGGTCCGGCGAAAAGCGTGGCGTGGTGGCCTGCGAAGGAAAACCTGACCTGGCGGTGGCCACCCCGCCCGAATTCAAGGGGCACCCGGGCATCTGGTCGCCGGAGGATCTCTTCGTCACCGCGGTCAACAGCTGTGTGATGACAACCTTCATCGCCATGGCTGAGCGTGCCAGCCTGGTCTTCACAAACTACCGGAGCGAGGTCGAGGGGACGCTCGAAAAGGGCGAGGCCGGCTTTTCTTTCACCCGCGTCGTGGTCCGGCCCCGGATCGGGATCGGGAAGGCGGAGGACCGCGAAAAGGTCCTCGAGCTGATCGAGAAGGCGGAACACGCCTGCCTCATCTCCAACTCGATCAAGGCTACGGTGACGATCGAGCCGGAGATCGAGATCGTGGTGGTTTGAGCGGGCCTGGTCTAGCAATTGCAGGGCCGCATTATCACCGCGAACGTCGTGCCGGTCGGAGTTCCCGTGACCTTGAGCGTGTAGGGGAAGCCATCATCCACATCATCAGCCAAGGCCTTCGGCCTCGGCATAGAGCCGCGCGACTTCCCTGGCAGGCAGCGCTGTCTTGATCGCCAAAGCGATGACTATGATACCAACTATATCGATCGCGAGACGCGAGATCGCGAAGCGCGCACCCATTGAAGTGATCTCGAAGAGGAGCATAGGAATTTTGGTGGTCGACCAGGCACCGATGAAGATGAGGATGTTGGTGAAGCTGGCACCTTTCTTCATGAGGACGGCGGCGAAGGGGAAGGCACCGTAGAGAGGGCCGGCGGCGAAGGAGCCGAGGAGGAAGGCGAGCGCCGTGATGAATGCCACGGCGTAACGTTTGGGCAAGGCTTTCATAGGCCCACCACCCATCCGACGAAGAAGGCAGCGACGATGGAAAAGATCCAGGCAAGTCCGTTCCTGAGCAACGCGGCCTGTCTTCCAGAATACTTCATCTCCATCGGCAGGGTCACGATGCCGACCATCATGAGGCTCGAGACGAAGGCGGCGATCTGCGTCGCTCCCGCGCCTCCCGCAAGGAGGGCCGCGGCGGCCGGGAAGGCGACGAAGCCAGGGACGAGGGTAATGGCCCCGACCAGCGAGGCGCCGATGATGTCGAGGAATTCCGAACTCGACCCGATGAAGCGGGAAATAGTCTCCGGGTTGAGGACCGCCAGCGTGACCGCGACCAGGAGAAGGACCATGAGAAATTGCGGCAGGATGTTCTCAACGGCTTTGAATGCCTTCTTCAGGGCGGCCTTGGTCTTGGCCCTGTCCTTCGCGAAGGAAATCGCCAAACCGGCCACCGCAAATCCGTACAGTACCCACGTATCCATAACTTCCCCTTCTGGGAAACGGAAAATCCAGCCCTCCGACAGTCGCGACAAAGGTCTGGATTATACCAACTAGTGCTATGTGTCTAGCCTTGAGGCCCGGTTATTTATTTGCAAAAGCTATGAATTTCTCCGGTGCGGCATCGAAGGCCCGCTTGCAGCCCGGGGCGCAGAAATAGACAGTAAGGCCATTATAATCGCTGGCCAGCTTGGTCGTCGCCGTATCGACGGCCATCCCGCACACGGGATCGAGGGCGTAGATGCGAGCGGCGCCCGTCTGGACGAGACGGATCAATGCGACCATGCTCAAGAGGAAGAGCAGCATCATCAACGCGGCGGTGACCCATACGGTGGTCGGCGACAGGTTGACCATGACGCCGAGCATCGCTCCCATCATGCCACCCATCATGCCACCCATGCCGCCGTCCATCATGCCCATGAGGCCGCCTACCCGGCCGAACACGACGCCATAGAGGACGCCGATGGTCACCGCGACGAGGTTGCTGATGAACATGTCGGTCGCGACTCCGATGAAGTACCCGAGTGCGATGCCGGTCATCATGCCGAAGGTCATGCCGATCATCATGCCCAGCATCTCGGTGACGGAACCACGATACCTGTGAAGGTAGACGCCTACGGCGGCGGAGACGAGGGCCACGAAGGCACTCAAGGCGATGGCTACAGTTAGTGTCATAGAAAACCTATCTCCAATTGACCTTGAATTCGAACCTGAAGTCTTCGCTCGGGCGTCCGGCCGCCTCGATGTGGACGATGACACGCCAGGGGCCGGGCATCATGAACCGAACCTCGCCGAGGTACTGTCCCTGTTCCTTCGCCGCTGCCATCACGACGTTCTTGCCGTGATTCATGTTGGTCATGTTGAGGTCGAAGGAAACCTTGGCTCCTTCGATTGGCTTTCCAGAAGGGTCGGAGATGATTGCCTCAAGCATATCGAGTCCGCGAATGGGGGGCGCCGGGTTGCTGGAAAGTCGTACGACGTAGTTGATCGTTTTGACCTCACCAAGCAATCCGAAGGCTTTGGCCGGAGTTGAAGTCGCGGAACTTCCCTGGGCGAAGCCCATCACCAGCCCGGCTGACACCAGGAGGACCAGCAGTGCGATACCCTTGCCTTCTTTCAGCATTTTCTCTCCTCGATCGAGCGATTCTATTTCTGTCAGTATGGGCTGAAAGGGCCGAAGCGCTGCAAGGTCAATTTCGCGAGCGCCTCGGCCTGATGCCTACACTCTGGCGTCGAGTTCGGCCTTCATGGTCTTGAAGGCGTCGGCGTCGATCTCTCCCCGAGTATAGAGCTCGATGAGGATATCGATACCCCTCTCCTTGAGGTTCGAATTGTCCGCTTTGCCCTGTCGCACGATGAGGACTACCAGGAGCGCGATCACAGCGAGTACAAGGATACCCATCAATAGACCTCCCCAGGGAAAGCCAAACGAGTAGCCGCATTGGTCAAGCGCGTCGTGCGGGAGTCCGCCTCGCGCAAAACCACCGCCATTCCATCCATGGTACATACCACCGAGTCTTGAAGAAAGGCTACGCGAGAGCGCATTTCGCTTCGCCAATACAGGGCGAAATGCGTTTTCGTGTCACCAATGCACCGGACTCGGTAGTAAGGCCTCCTTCTCATTATTGTCGCAGGAATCATGCCATGTAGCGAAGTATTAAATGTTATTCGCTAAAGGCATATAGATAGCGAGTTTCCTGAGTTCCCCACCATCAATTCGGTAGAAGGATGAAATTGAAAGCCGAGAAGAATTAGCTCGTAGGGGAAAATAATGCCCCGCCGCGGGTAATCCATGGGCATCTTCTCGAGATTGTAGTAGCCGTTGGGCGTCTGCTGCCCGGCCTTGGCGCAGGTCACGCATCGCCTATGAGGAATACGACGACCTCGGCCGCGGGATCCTTCTTGAGGAGATTGGTGGCGAGACGCAGGCCGCTATGGCTCCGTTCGGTGCCATAGGCCGGGTCGTTCAGGATGAACAGGTACTTCATGTGGTCCTCCTTGTGGACTGTTTACGAAGAAATGACGGACGTAGGTGCTTCAATCGGGAATCCCGAGTCCCGCCATTCGGGATAGCCCACCTCCAGACGCAGGGCGCGGTAGCTCTTGTCGCGCAGGCGGGCCACGGCCTCGGCCGAAAGGACGCAATAGGGTCCTCTGCAATAGGCGACGATGGTCTTTCCGACGGGCAGGGTCGCGAGGCGCCGTTCAAGCTCGGGCAGGGGAATGGAGAGGTCCCCGAAGATATGTCCGGAGGCGAACTCCTCGACAGGGCGCACATCGAGGATCAAGGCCTCGCCCGACTTGACGCGTTCCAGGAGCTCCTGCCGACCAAGGGGCTCGAGGATGGCGCCTTCCTTTGCCGTAAGGGAGATCACCACCGATCCTCGCCGGACCTCCCGCGTCTTCTCGTCGAAGGAGGGATCGGCGACCTGCAGCATGGTCTCGGGCCCGGGTTCGATACTCGTCCTTTCCAGCCCCGTCCTTTCAATCGTAGGCCGACCTGGTCTCCGGATCAGCCATGACCGCCGCAAGCCGACTGTCCCATCCCGGAGCCTTCCAGGTGCCGAGCTTGCCGTGGAGATTGAAATACTTGGTCGGAATGGGATGGGTGCCGACCACCACCTCGACCTTGTAACGCTCGCGCATGAAGGCGGCGAAATGGTCGATGCTCGGGCAGGGCGGATAGCCCACCAAGAGGCCCGTGGCGAGATGGATGGCGGACGCGAAGTCCATCGGGGAGGGCGATCGGGCAGGAAAACTGCGCGAAGCGATAACCGCGAGCAAAAAAAGCCCCCGGAGGCATTTCCGGGGGCAGAGATAGTAATTAGTTGCTATTTTCCACTCAGCGCCAGGTCTCGGTCACGTACTTGACGCCGGGATCGGCGGCGAGCACCTGGGAGGAGCCGTCGAAATTGCGCACGCTCTTCCATCCGAGCATTTCCGACATGACCCACCACCAGGTCGAGGCCGCGACGCCTGAGTCGCAGTAGACGATGGTCTCGGCCTTGGGATCGAGGCCGAGCCTGGCCGCGATGGCATCGAGGTCGGCCTTGGGCTTGAAGAAGCCATCAGCAGTCGCGATCCAGGTACTGGGCAGGGGCCAGGCGCCTGCATAGTGGCCGAACTGGGCAGTGCTGGCTGCCTTGGAGACGCCGAAGTAGGTATCGTAGCTTCGTGCATCGACGATCTGGGCTTTCTTGGCTGCAAGGACATAGGCCTTGTCGGCGAAGACGCCGGCGTTGAACTTCACGACAAAGCTTCCTGCCTTGGCTGCGACAGGGTCGGTCTGCACGGGCTTGCTGGCCTTGGTCCAGGCAGCGTAGCCGCCGTCGAGGATGGCGACATTCTCGAGGCCCGCGTACTTGAGGGTCCAGCCCACACGGGTGGCCCAGGCGAGGCGGGCGCCGGTGTCGCTCTCGACAACGACCACGAGGGAGTCGGGATTGACGCCGGCAGCCTGCAGTACATCGGTGAGGTCGTCGGCCGGGGGAACCTCGTTCACGACGTCGCCGGCCTTCACATAGACGCTGGCGCCGATGACATTGACCGCTCCGGTGATGTGGCCTGTTTTGTAGTCCTCGACCTTGCGCAGGTCCATGATGACGAGCCTGGGATTGGCGAGGTTGGCCTCGAGCCAGGCGGCATCGACGACCGGGGCGATGTCACGCGCCATCGCCATGGGGACGAGAACCGCGAGACCGAGGATAATTGCCAGTACCTTCTTCATGTGTACTCTCCTACTTATCGAACTTGAAAATCAGCTTCTTGTTGGCTTCGGAGCCGCCTGCCGGCAGGTCGGCCTCCTTGAGGAAGTGGGTCTGCGAGCTGTGGCAGGTCGCGCAGTCGCGGGTCCTGTCGCTACGTTTCTTGGTATTGTGAGGAACGGCGTCCCAATAGTTGGGTAGGCTGTCATAGTTCTCCTGCCTGACCCCGGCGATCGCGAAGGTGTCGCGTATGTTGGGGATGTGCCTGAGCGTGGTCAGCTGCCCGGGCCTGCGGGGGCTCCGTCCGAGGATGAGGCCGGGAGCCGAGGTCGAACCGGCGCCAAGGTGGCAATCGTAGCAATTGCGATATTCGCTGGAGGAGTGGCAGGCCGAGCAGCTCGCCTTGTCGCCATGGGTCGCGTGGGCCGTCTTCGCCGCATCGGTCTTCGCCGCGTCAGGTTTGTGGCAACCGATGCAACTAGGCTTTTCGGCGAGGTCCTTCCGTCCTGCGACGGCAGCCTCCGGGCCATGGAGCTCGGCGGGTTTGTGACAATCGGTGCAGGTCATGCCCTTCTGGTAGTGGACGTCCGCGTTGCCGCCGTACTCGCCGGTGAACTCCGGATACACTCGCCCGTTGTGGCAGACCGCGCAGGTCTTCGCGTCGTCCTTGCGGATAAACAGGTGCCCCTTGATGAGCCCCGTACTGATGCCCGAGACCGTGGGGCTCTTCACATGGCAGTCGCCGCAGGATGCGTGGCAGGAGTTGCAGGCCTGGGTGAAGACCTTGCTGTCGAAGGCCGTGATGTCCGTTGCGGACAGGCGTGGCCGCACTCCGTTTTTCATGCCGGCATTGGTGAAGTGGAGGGATTTCGAGTAATTGGCCGCGATGTCCGTATGGCAGGTACCGCAGAGTTCGGTGTCGTCCGAGGGCCGTTTGACGAGTCCGATGTGGGCCTTCTCGCGCGTGGCGGCACCCTCGTCGCCGCTGTGGCAGGTGACGCAACCCTGACTGATATGGATGTCGCTTTCTACCAAGGCCGCGTCGACGACGTAGCCCTTATACATTTCTTCCGCCCGAACCGGGGGAGGTGGACCCGCTCAGCCCTCCGCCTCGGTCGCGGCGACCGAGGGTGGGATGTACAGGGCTTTGATCTTTGCGGGATCGGTATGGCAGGTAACGCAGCTGGACTGGGCCGCATAGGCGCCAAGTCCAAGCATGAGGGTCACTGCAAGGGTAAGCGAATGTTTCATCACGCAAAACCTCCACGAATCAAGGGCATATGACCGTTATAGCAAGAGATCGCACTAAGGTAAATACATTAAGATCGATATGAAAGCATTTTTTATATTGATTCGGCTGTACAAAAAAGGAGGGCTATTGCTCACAGGATAAAATGAGCATATGCTTATAACATATTTGATGATTAAGGAGCCTGCATGAAAATCGCCGTGCCTGCCCGAAATGGAGCCGTTGATGAGCACTTTGGCCATTACAAGGAGTTCCTCGTGTTCCGTGTCGAGGGGCAAAATCTGGTTCCTGAGGCCACCATGCCCTCTCCCGAGAGCTGTGGCTGCAAATCAGGGATCGCGGGCGACCTGGCCCGGGTCGGAGTGACGCATCTGGTGGCTGGAAATATGGGAGAAGGCGCTGTACGAGTGCTCGGTGCCAACGGGATCGCGGTGTTCAGGGGCGCTAGCGGAGACGCCCGCACAGCGGCCCTCGCATTTGCGCACGGGACTATCGCCGACACTGGCCTGGGCTGCGCCGGGCATGGCGAGGAAGGGCATATCTGCTCTCATTAGGAACCCAGCGGTGGCTCTGCAATCCTTTTTTTTAGTTTGGCCATATGATCGTATTAGCCTGCTCTGGCTCAAGGCGACAAAGTTCTGGGGCAAGCTCTTCCTCATCAACTTCGCCCTGGGAATCGTCACCGGCATCACGCTCGAGTTCCAGTTCGGCATGAACTGGTCGGAGTACTCGCGGAAGGTCGGAGACATTTTCGGGGCGCCTTTGGCCATCGAGGCGACGGTCGCCTTCTTCTTTGTATCGGTGTTTCTCGGCGCCTGGATCTTCGGCTGGAACAAGCTCTCGAAGCGGACCCACTCCCTGACCATCTGACTCGCCGCGATCGTCACCAACCTCTCCGCGCTCTGGATCCTCCTCGCCAATGGCTGGATGCAGCATCCTGTCGGCTACCAGGCTGCCAACAAGCGCTATGAGATGACGGACTTCCTCGCGGTCCTCACCAACCCGACGGGTCTCCTCAGCTTTGGCCATACAGTGCTGGCCGCCTATGTGGTCGGTGCCTTTTTTATCCTCGGGATTTCGGCCTGGCATCTTCTCCGCAAGAACGAGGTCGAACTCTTCAGGCGGAGCTTCCGCCTGGCCGCGATCTTTGGTCTGGTCTCCCTGGTCGGTGTCGCCATCATCGGCGATGCCCAGGGGGTCGATGTCGCGGCTACCCAGCCAACAAAGTTCGCGGCGATGGAAGCCGAGTGGAAGACCGAGTCCGGCGCGCCCCTCCACATCATTGAGTTCCCCGACGCCGACCATGATCAGAATTTCTTCCAGGTCCTCGGCATCCCCGGGCTCACTTCCTTTCTGGCCTTTCACGATTTCAAGGCCGAAGTGAAGGGCCTCAACGACTTTCCCGCAGCGGACAGGCCGCCGGTGGCGCTACCTTCGCGGCCTCCTGTGTCACGGTCGCGGCGATCGTCGCCCTCGTCTTCGTACCGATCGTGGTGGCCTATAAGATCTGGGTGTACCGCAGCTGCCGCGCGCCGGTGACCAGCGCCGATGGGAGCTGGGGAAGGGTGCCGTACTGAGGCGAGGTCAGCGAGCGGTGAAGGGTTCTTGAGGATCCTTCTCCGCTCCTTCAGCGAGTACCTGCCGCGCGGATTCCGGATGCTGGCGTGTATAGTCCATGCAGAAGCCCAGGATGCTTTCCAATACCTTGCCCGCATCGGGACCCTTCAGGCTGTAATAGATGTTGCGACCATTCCGGCGCCGCTCGATCAGGCCCCCGAGGGTCAGCAACTTGAGCTGCTGCGAGATGGCCGAGATGGATCCGCCGGTGCCTGTCACCAAGTCGCCGACGCTTCGGTCCCCTGCAACCAGCATGTAGAGGATCTCGAGGCGCTTTCCGTTCGCGAACAGGGACACCAGCCGGGCCGACTTCTCGAGCTGAGCCTCGACGACCGGGCCGAGGGGCGACATTGCCGTGGCGCCTTGCAGCGTCATCACTTCTTTCCGAGAAACCCGGCGAAAATGGCGATGGGCCTGTAGAAGGCGTGGGCGAACTTCGAAAAGGCGAAGAGCAGCACTAGTTCCATCGATACGACCGTATGGAGGAGGAACACGATGCGGTTGAGGCTGCTGGCCCAATCGGCGGTGACGGCGATCTCCATCCAGAAGCCGGAGATTCCGGCAAACCACAGCGATCCGAGAAAGAGCCAGTCCGAAAGGCTGCTTTTCTTGTACGCGGAGGCGATCTTCGTGAGCCGGTAGTAGATCGCCAGGCTGGATCCGTAGACCAAGGCAATGCCGGAAATCGTACCAAGCAGGCGGGTCGGAAGCCAGACCTGGGTGCCCGGGTCCTTCAGGATAAAGTTGATCGCAGTGGCCACGAGCAGTCCGATGAAGCCCCACATGATCGAAAGATGCACAAACCAGGGCTTGACCGCCACGGGCCGGGTTCTCCAGAAGGATTCCTCGTCATTGTCGCAGTTCCGGTAGCGTTTCATGGAAATGAGTTCGACGATGGTTTTCTTCACTGCGTCCACAAGGGCAGCCCAGGGCTTTTCGGGAAGCTTGATGCCCTTGAACAGTCGGAGCAGCATCATCACCACGCCGACCACCATGGAAATGACCGTCAGGATCATGACGATGAGGCCGACATTGTGGATGATCTCGTAGGGCATGGCTTCGAAGATCCAGCGTGATACCACGTGGTCGGGCTTCAGGGTGAGCATGAAGAATCCGAATACCAGGGCGAGCAGGAGCGAGAAGACAATCGAGAGGGGATTGCTCGTAAAGAGGAGACGCGTCAAACCGCTGGGCTCGCTGCGGGCAACCGCGTAGCGCCGGAGGGCTGCCATGTAGTTCTTCGGGTCCGCATCGCGCGGGCAGGTATCGCTGCAGGATCCGCAGGCGTAGCAGAGCCAGAGGGCCGGATCGGCGAGGGCTTCTTCCTTCATGCCGAGCATGCCGTAGCGGAGGAGCTTCCGTGGGAACTCGGCGTTCTTTTCCGAAAGGTTGCAGACAGCGGTGCAGGTTCCGCAGTTGTAGCAGGCGCTGAAATCGCCCGCACCGTAGCGCTTGAGGGTTCGCTTGAAAGAAGGGTCTAGTACTGACATGGGTTCACCGCTTCCGCTGATAGGAATAGTATTCGTCGTCGTCATCGATGCCCTTCGGAACGAGGACCCGGTACTTGACCATCGTCATCACCTCGAAGGTGACGTCCTGGGCGTCAAAGCCCGTCGCCAGGGCGATGGACGGGATGCTCATCGCTTCGTCGCCGATAGCCGCCAGCATGGTGTTCCACCGCGCGGGGAACTCCTTCATCTGTATGCTTTCCTTCCCTGACGCCTCGCCCTCCCCGCTCACCGAGGGGGCGATGCCGGAGGCCGCGGCGAAGGCATCGATCATCGACTCGATCTCGGCGTTCGTATAGCGGGCCAGGTCGATGGCGTCGCTCGGACAGACCGGAGCACAGATGCCACAGCCCACGCAGGCGGAGCTGTTCACCACCGCCACCATCTTGTCCCCATGCTCCGCCTCGGTGATCGCGCTGTAATCACAGACCTCCGCGCATTTTCCGCAGTAGCTGCAATCGGCCTCGTGGACGCGGGCGACGATGGGCTCGAGCTCGATCGTGCCCTTTCCGATGACCCCATAGATCTTGGAAGCGGCAGCCAATGAAGATTGCACGGACTCCGAAATGGTTTTCGGTCCCTGGCAGGAACCGCCGAGATAGATGCCGTTGATGACCGTCTCGACGGGACGGAGCTTGGGATGGATCTCGTTGAAGAACTTGTCACTGCCAATAGGAATCTTGAAAAGCGAGGCGACAGTTCCGCTGTCACTCCGTGGCACCATCCCGGTTACGAGCACCAGCAGGTCCACATCGAGCTCGATGTCGGTCTTGGCTGTAAGCGAGTCCTTTACAGTGATTCCTAGGCTCGCACCTTTTTGTTGCACCTTCGGCGGGATCTTCTCGCTGTACATGAGATAGGTGTCGCCTGCCTTCGAGGAACGCTCATAGAGGCTTTCCTGCTTCCCGTAGGTCCTGATGTCGCGGTAGATGTGGAAGATATCCAGGCCGCCGATACGCTCGTGGGCGGCAAGGGCGGAGCTTATCGCCGCCGTGCAGCAGGCGCGCGAGCAGTACGCATTGGGTCCTTTTACCTGCCGCATGCCGACACAGTAGATATAGGCGATGCGTTTGACCGAGCGGCCACCGACCCTGATGTCGCCGGAGCCTGATTCGAGCAGGGCGTTGAACTCTGGCAGAGTCATCACATTGGGACCGCTTCCATAGCCGAATTCGTCGGTGAGCGGCTTGTAATCGTCGTAGCCCGTGGCGATGAGGATGGCCCCGGCGCTCAGGCTCAGGGTCTCTCCACCCCCGACTGAAACCTTCACCGTGAAGTTGCCCAGGCTGCCGGAAACGTTCTGTATGGCTGCCTTCGTGAAAAGCTTTATCCCAGGGCGTTTCCTGATCTCGCCCTGCATGCGTTCGACGAGGGCGGTCCCGCTGGAGTTGTCCGGGAAAAGCTTCGTGCGGGACGCCACCTGCCCTCCGGCCTTGTCCGCGGACTCGATAAGGAAGACCTCCTCCCCCATGTCGGCGAGGGCCGTCGCCGCGCGCATGCCCGAGATGCCAGCGCCGATGACCGCGACCGCTTGCCGCGATTCCACCCGGATCGGGATGAGGGACTCGGCGTTGAGGACCCGCTCCTTGCCCGCGCGGACCAGCCCCGAGGCCTTGAGCGTCGCCTCGGCCGAGCGATCGGAGTGGGCCCACGAGCATTGCTCGCGGATGTTGACTTGCACATATTTATAAGGATTCAGGCCTGCCTGCGCGGCAACATTCCTGAAGGTGTGGGTGTGGAGTTTCGGGGAGCAGGAACAGACGATCATGGCATCGAGATGCTGCTCGCGGATGTCCTTTTCCATTTCCTTCTGGCTCGCGTCGGAGCAGGCGAACTGGAGGTGCTTCGACACCACCACATCCGGATCCTTGGCCAGCTCATCACGGAGCGCCGCGACATCGACATAGTCGGAAATGTTTCCGCCGCAGTGGCAGATGTATACGCCGACTCGTTTTTGTTCCGCCATGTCAGACTCCTGCCTTACTGATCTGGCGATCCGTCGCGGGAACGCTACGCTGGGCGATATAGGCGGCGGCACCTGCTGCTGCCGCCCCCGCCGAGAGGATGGAATCGGGAATGTCCATTGCGGCGGCTGCCGTTCCCGCGACAAAGACGCCTTCCACGCTTGTCAGGCCCGGGTTGAACATCGGGTCGGTGACCTTGATGAAGCCATGCTCGTCGAGTGCGGGCTTATCCGTCGTAAAGGCGGTGATGATCTCGTTGACCGGGCGTATCCCGGTAGAAAGGACCACCAGGTCGTGGGCAACTTCCTTGAGGATTCCCTTCTCGATGTCCTCGACGCGGAGCACGATATCCTGGGGGTTTCCGGAGCTGGGGCTGATCCGTGCGACCTTGCCCTTCACGAAATTGACGCCCATGCCGCGGGCTTCCTGGTAGAACTCCTCGTAACCCTTGCCGAAGGCGCGGATGTCGATGTAGTAGATCGTGATGTCAGCCATCGGCAGGGAGCCCATCAGGAGCTGGGCCTGCTTGATCGAGTACATGCAGCAGATCTGGGAGCAGGCGGGACTGTCCGACGGCCTGAGCCCACAGGTAGTGAAGTTCGAGAGGCTCGAATCGCGGGAACCCGCGCACAGCACGTAGGCGATGTTGCCTGGCGTCTTTCCGTCGCCGGGGCGCACAAGGTTGTTGAAGGGTCTCGTCGGGGCGATCAGGCGGTCCATCTGGATGGAGGTGATCACGTTCGGATGCCCATAGAGGTACTGGGGCTTCTCCGCCGGGTTGAAGAGCTCGAAGCCTGTAGCTATGACGATCGCTTCGGCCCGTATTTCGCGCTTTTCCTCCTTCATGGAAAAGTCGATGGCGTTGGCTGGGCAGACGTTCACGCACTGGTGGCATTCGCGGCAATTGCTGCAATCGAGGCAGCGTCCCGCGGCGCGTCTGGCCTCGTCATCGGTAAAGGTCCTCTCGACCTCCTCGAAGTCCCTGGAGCGTTCGGCGCCCTCGCGGAATTTGTCGGGAATCACGGGAGCCGGGAAGGCCTTGTCGCGGAGGACGGCCGCTGAATCGGAGGGCGGCAGCTTGTCGCCGAACTCTGCGGCAGCGACCACTTCGCCAGAAAGGAAGCGGTCGAGGTAGAAGGCTGCGCGCTTGCCCTGGCCGGCGGCAGCAATGATGGTTGAACTTCCTGAGGCGGCGTCACCGGCGGCAAAAAGCCAGGGTGAGGAGGTTTGCAAGGTTACAGGATCGACCTGGATGGTGCCGTCCTTGTTGAGGGGCAGGGCCTTCGCGAGGGCGGAAGTTGTCGGCCTGAGGCCAATGGCCTCGATGACAAAATCCACCGGCTGTCCGTATTCGGAACCTGCGACCGCTGTCGAGGCGCGACGCCCGCCTGAGTCAGGCAGGCCAAGGGCCATCTTCACAAGGCGCATCGATTGTACGCTACTGGCATCCCCGGCGAAGGATACGGGGTTGCGGAGAAACTCGAGCCTGACGCCCTCTTCTTCGGCTTCGCGGACTTCCAGGGGCCAGGCGGGCATCTCATCACGGCTTCGGCGGTAGACAATGGTAACCGAGGCAGCGCCGAGGCGGAGTGCTGTGCGTGAAGCGTCCATGGCGGTGTTGCCGCCGCCGACGACGACAACGCTCTTCCCTTTGAGGGAAACCTTGCTGCCGATCTTCGACTCGCGGAGAAAGTCCAGGCAATTGACAATTCCCCCGAGCGTGCTTCCCTCGACGCCGAGGCGGCTGGACTCGTGGGTACCGACCGCGACGAGGACGGCATGGTAGCCGCCTTCCTTGAGGGTGGCCGGGTCGCTGATACCTTGGCCCGTCTTGATCGTCACGCCAAGGGCGGTGACGTTGAGGATGTCGCGGTCGACGATGGCGTTCGGGAGGCGGTACTCGGGCAGGGTCATCCTGAGCATGCCCCCGGCTTCCCGCTGCGCCTCGAAGATCGTCACGTCGTGGCCCTTGAGGGCAAGGAAGTAGGCGGCGGTCAGTCCGGCGGGGCCGGACCCGACGATGGCGACTTTATTACCAGTTGGGTCTTTCTTTTTCCTGTCGGGGGGCGTCGCATGCTTGGCGTAGTAGGATTCCGAGAAGTGCCGCTTGATGCGACGCATGTCCACGGGGCCCTCGGCGAGCGAGCGGCTGCACTGGCCCTCGCAGGGTGCGTAGCAGGCGCGGCCGAGGGAGCCCGGGAGGGGATTGTCCTCGAGGTGGAGTTCCATGGCCTCGTCGAACTGACCGTTCCTGGCCAGCGACACGTAGCCGTAGGCCTTTACGCCACCGGGACAGGCGGCGATGCAGGGAGCGGAGGTTCCCGCCCGGTCGATGGTGGCGATGCGCGGGTTGGCCAGGGTGAAGGGGATGTAGGCGACCTTGCGTCCCACCAGCTTTTCATTATAGCCGTCGATGCGGACTTCTGGGCAGACTGCCTCGCATTCCTGGCACCCGGTACAATCGGCCTTTTTGACAAAGCGCGGAGCCGTGGTGACAGTGGCCGAGAACGAACCCTTTCGGGCGATGTTCGAGATAGAGCTGCCGAGCATGACCTTGATGTTGGGATGCCGACTGGTCTCCGACATCTTGGGCGTCGTGATGCAGGCCGCGCAGTCGAGCGTCGGGAAGACCTTGCTCAACTGTATCATCTTGCCGCCCACGGAAAGTCCGCGCTCTACCAGGAGGACCTTCCTGTCCATGGCCGCGAGGCTCAGGGCCGCTTCCTGTCCGGCTATTCCGCCGCCGACAACAACGACGTCATACTGGGCGTCCACCGGCATTTCGCCTGTTTTTTCAGTGCTCATGTGAGCTCCGTGAGAATCTTGGTAAAGTTGGCCATGTGGTTTGCGAAGGGTTCGGCGCAGACCGAACAGATCGCGGCCATCCGGATGCGTTTGGGGCTGATGTTCCGCTCCTTCATCTGGCGCTGCGCCTCCTCGATCAGCGCATTGGTCTGATCGGAGCATCGCGGGCTGTAGGAACACTCGATGCCATCGGCGGCTATGAAGACCCCGTCGAAGCCGCGTTCGAAGGCATGGAGTATCCAGCGCGGCTTGACGCAGGAGGAGCAGGGAACACTGATGGTATAGACCGCTGGCGAATAATGGATCTTCCGGAGCCCTGCCTGGTCGATGCCGGGGTCTGATATTTTCTCCGTGGAAAAGACAAGAATCCTGGGTGCGCTGATCGAGTCGTGCATGACGGAGTCGCTCCTAGCTGCTTGGAAACGCGGCCCCTACCCGCGTCGGGAAGGGTGCCGGGATGGCCATGAAGCCCCTAGGCCTTCGTCAGGAACACGCTGAAGTAGCTGTCCGATTCGACAAAGCCCAGATACTCGTGCCCCATCTTGCCGCACCACTTGGGGATATCGACCTTGGTTCCCTCGTCGGAGGAATAGACTTCCATGAGTTCGCCCGATTCGATGTCACCCATGGCCTTTTTAGCGGCGAGCAAGGGGCCGGGGCAGGCTACGGCACGGGCGTCGACAATCTTGACTGCCTTTAATTTCTTGAGTTCGTCTGAGGTCATGTGTATCCCCTTGTCGGTTCAGATGAAGAGCTGGATCTTGCTGTCGGCTGCGTCGGCGAGGAAGGTCGCAACGCCGCAGACCTGCATGTTCGGATAGTCGATCATTTCTTCGCGCTTGAAGCCCATGAGCTTCATGGACATCTCGCAGATGTTGATCTGGATGCCGAGCTCGGCTGCGGTGGCGAACATCTCGGGCAGGGAAGCAACATGCTGCTTCTTCATGATGCCCTTGATCATTGCGGCGCCCATGCCGCCCATCTGCATCTTGGACAGGGCGAGCTTGTCCATGCCCTTGGGAAGCATGAAGCCGAACATCTTTTCGATGAGCTTCTTGCCCTTTGACTTCTTCTTCGGGGCACGGAGGGCCGCTGTCGCCCAGAAAGTGAAGAAGAGGTTTACCTTCATGTCGAAGGCGGAGGCACCGATGGCGATGATCATGGCAGCGAGGATCTTGTCGAGGTCGCCTGAAAAAACCACCAGCGAGAGCTGGTCTTCTGCTGTGGCAGGGCTTGGTGTTGCTTGCATGCGGGCATTTTATATCTATTTTAGAAATTGTCAAATGCCAATAATCGAATTTCGATATATTTTGCTTACGAAATAGCTAAAGAATGTCTTATGATCAAGATAATGTATTATATAGAATATAAATACAGCCAGTATTTGAGAAATAACATGGGCAATTGACTATAACCGAAATGAATGGCAACTATATATTATGGTCATTCTCCCATTTTGAATTCAGGAATTGGCTTGGTCTCTTCGTGTGCTTGGAGAAAAGACCCCGTGGCCACTCAAACGTGGCCTTCCTGAAATGTTCTGGAGAATTCTACGGCAAAAGCATATAGTCCTCGTACGGATCGTCTACTTCGTGGTCTGGCGTTGTGGTGATCTGTCGCTTTTCGCCGGGCATGCAGGGGACAAGGAGCATTTCGATGCAAGAACAGCTCGATAAGGTCGGGGCCTGAAAATAAATGCCACGACCCATCAACGAGCGCCGGATTGGCGCAGCGATACCCCCCCGAATCATGAAACCCGAGGGTGTCTCCCCCCGGGACCTCGAGCAGATAGTCATGGGATTCGACGAGGCAGAGGCCTTGCGGCTCGCGGACTTCGAGGGCCTCTACCAAGAAGCTGCTGCCCGCTCGATGGGAGTCTCGCGGCAGACCTTCGGAAGGATCATCGAAGCGGCGCGCCACAAGGTCGCCAATGCCTTGTTGAACGGCAAGGCCCTCCGCATCGAGGGTGGTGAGTTCACGATCCGCGACGAAGGTGATTCTGTCATGAAGATCGCCGTGCCCGTAAAGGACGGAATGGTCGATGAGCACTTTGGCCGCGCCCGCGAATTCCTGGTCTTCAGGGTCGAGGGGAATGATATCGTCGCCGAAGTGCCGGTCACCTCGACCGAGGGTGGCTGCAAGTCAGGGATAGCCTCCGAACTCGCGCGCCTGGGCGTGACTCACCTCGTAGTTGGCAACATGGGCCTGGGTGCGGTCGGAGTACTCGGTTCCAATGGCATCGCGGTAATCAGGGGTGCTTCTGGTGACGCTTTGGCCGCCGCCCGCGCCTTTGCCCGGGGCGAGATCGCCGATTCCGGCCTTCCCTGCGCGGGCCACGCCACGACGGGTCCGGGCTGCTCAGGCTCAGGAAAATGAATTAATGCATAGCGTAAGGTCAGTGAATACCGACGGGGACATCGGCCCTGGTGCTCCGCTCATCACCTATTCCTTGGCGATCAACGAGCGCGAAGGCAAGCCAATAGTCGAAACCGAGATACTCCAGTACCGCAGGGGAAGCAGTGGCCAACGCGGTTGTGAATGAACCGGAAGAGGTCACAGCTGCACGCGAGTTGCGGCGCGAGCCGCATACACTCAAGTCACCTGATATCCTCGCGCTCAAAGGGCTCGCACAGTTCTCGAAATTCCCAGCCAGCAAGGCCCTCGGCGACCTCCTGGAAAACTGGCATGTCTCCGACTTCCACATCCAGCAGGCGAGGACGGAACGGGAAACAGGCTATGCTGAGCATCTTTCCAAGGAAGGCGAGAATCTCTCCTGGGTCACCGAGTATCTCTACAAGCATCGCGCGCGCATCGGAGGATGCGCAGATAGCAGCCTATGTGGCCGAAGGCGACAAGCTTGGCGCCCTCTGGCGACAGGGCATTTTTCGATGAAAGGATCGCCTGATGCCCAAACTCTACGAGTACTTCGGATTGGTCATTATGTTCTACGCGAATGAACATGAACCGGTTCATGTCCATGGTACGTGCCAGGGTCGGGAACTCAGGGCGGAATTGATCATCATAGACGGAAAGATCGTAGAGATCTGCTATTCGACGATAGTGGGGCGAGCGCCGCTGGAAGTTCAGGAACGCAGGTATTTCGAGGAACTGATATCGGCGAAGGCCGATGAGATCGTCAAGAAATGGATTGATTTTTTCGTCCTGCATAAATAGATCAAGCCCGAGACTATGACGAGGAGGCTGAAATGATTCCGGAAATTCTCAACATCAAGGATGCGATGTACCTCGGCGACTATCGCCTTCGCTTGTCCTTCGATGACGACACGGTCAGTGAATTGGATTTCGGTCCCTTTCTCAAGGCTTCCGTCCACCCGGATATCGGGAAGTGGCTCGAACAGGGCGCATTCCGTAGTTTTCGGCTGGAATACGGCGAGCTTGTCTGGGGCGACTACGAACTCTGTTTTCCCTTGGCCGATCTCTATGCCGGCGTAATCGACCATAGTCCTGCCTTGCGGGCAGCCGTCTAGAGATGCCCAAGAAATCCGGTCCGAACAAAAAGGAAATCCTCCAATGGGAGATCGCGCGGGCCTCAACCACGATACGAAGCTGGTCGACAGTTCAATCCGCGGCAGCCTCGCGCCCCGCCCTGGCCGACTCCGAATCGGCTAACGCGGCTTCCAGGCCATCTTCGACGATTCCTTGGCGGAATCCATGCTCGGATGAGGGATAGAAGCCCTGTCTGTTTCACTTTCTCGGCGATCAGATAGTACCAGGCGATGGTGGCGCGATTGCTCATGATAGTCGTGCACTATTCTTTGCGAAGGTCTTCCCTTTTCGAGGCGACTCGGATGATTGTCCCCCCCACGCTCTGGCGCTGGAGCTTAGGCCCGCGCCATTACTCACGCCAGAAATTTCCAGACATGATCCTTTTCATGAATTCATCGAAGAGCGGCACGGTGAAGGCCGTGTCGCCATGGCTCGGACTGAAGACCATGCCCTTCGCGATGAGCTTACCCCTGGTTGGTCCCAATGAGGTGACCTCCCTTCCAAGTTCAACGGCTATGTCGCCGGAGCGGTGTGGTCCGGGACCGAGCTCGGCCATGGCGCGCAGATACATGCGCTCGGCGGGTGTGAGGCGGTCGAAGCGTACTCGGAAAAAACTCTCGTCCAGCGCGGCCACGGCGAGTCCTGATGCTTCTTCCACATCCCTAAGCATGATCCGCGCCCCCCCCGTGCAATCCCAGGCCTGCTTGCCCCACTCCTGCAAGAAGTAGGGGAACCTTCTGGTCTCCGTGACGATGCGGTCGAGTGCCCGGTCCTCAATACTCGCACCCTCGGCTTCCAGCGGTTTGGATATCGCACGCTGTGCGTCCTCGACAGCGAGGGGTCCGATCTCGGGAAAGTCGAAAAGGCGCTCCGCGTAGGATTTGGCTCGTCCGAGGCGACCGCGGATCTGAGGCAGACCGGCGCCGATCATGATGACGGGCACTTGTTGCTGGGTGCAGCGATGGAGGGCAGTGATCAGGGCGGCGAGCTCATCCTCCTTCACGTACTGGAGTTCGTCGATAAACATCGCGAGGGCCGTGTCCGCACCCCGCGCGGCTTGGCCAACTGTCTCGAGGAGGGCCAGCAGATCCTGCTCGAGGTCCCCATTGTCAGCCAGCCCCGCTTCAGGCTGAAGGTCCAAACCTACCTCGATGTCGGCGTACTTGAGTTTCAGTGCCTGCGCAAAGCCAGCGAGGGCCTGTAAGCCGCGAAGGGCGAGGGCTTTAGTTTTCTCCACCCGTGAGAGCCGGAGGAGCGATAGCCTGAGTTGTGGAGCCAGCATACCCGGAAGGGACCGTCCCTCCGGCGCTTCGATACGGAGAGTATGGATGCCCACGGCTTCTGCGTCCTTTTTCATCCGATCCAGGAGCACCGTCTTGCCAACACCCCTCAGGCCGACAAGTACAACACTTTTCGCGGGTAGGCCCCGCTTCACCCGCTGGAGCGCTATTCCCATGGCGCCCATGATCTTGGTGCGGCCGGCGAGCTCGGGTGGCTGGGTACCAGCGCCGGGAGCGAAGGGGTTTCTGATTGGGTCCATGGGATCAGTATAGCAATATTTGCGAAATTAGCAATATGAGATAATATCGATAAATTAGCTTCAAGCGTACCGGGTTATCGTGCCTGTGGGAGAGGAAAATGAGGCAGACTGGGTGATTGAAGCCGCCGTCTACGTGCGCAAAGCTATAGCCAATGCTTTGCCGCAAGGCCAGCGATAGCCTTCGCATCGCCTTTGAGAAAGCGCCATGTCCCCTCCACTCCTTTGCCCGATTCAGACGATCGTCTCGACTCCGTACTTCCCGAACATCGTATCGGCCGTGACGATCGCAAGATCATGCCTGATCGCCTGCGCTATGATGAAACGGTCTGCTGGGTCCCTGTGATGGTCAGGCAACATGACCGAGGCGGCGAGTTCCTCAGCCTCGAGGGCGAGTATAACCAGATCGTGCTGGTCCGCCGACCTGCGAAACCATTCCATCGGAGGAAGAGGAAGTACCAATTCACCTTTCTTTGCCCTGAGGGAAATCTCCCAGGCGCAGATGGCGGAAACAAAAACCAGTTCGCTTTCCTGGATGCGGGCCTTGGCGGCTTCTGACAGTCTGGCGTTTTCCGACGCCAGCCATAGAAGGCTGCAGGTATCCAGCATCAGATTCCTCATTCCGGGAGCCACTCATCCTCTGTCGGTTCCATGGGATCGAAGTTGATCTGGATTCCGGCCAATAAGGGATCCACAAGAAGCCTCGATTTCCGGCTGACTGGTCCAAGTTCAGCCACTGGATGGCCATGCTTCGTGATGAGTATCCGCTCATTGGACTGCTCTACGAGCTTGATCAGGCTCGAAAGGTTCGTCTTCGTCTCATAGATGGTGGTTGTATGCATTTCAACCTCTCAGCCAATTATAGTCAAATTGGTCAAAACATGCAAATCCTTGTCCCCCATTATGACCGCGAATCGAGGGTATTCGCGAAACTTCACTCCTCAGCATCGATGCCTACTTTGGGTTTTCCTGCTTTTTTAAAAACTCCATCACCCGTGCACCCTTGATTTCCCTGTCGATGAAGCTGGCGCCGAGCCGCTGGGCCATCGCGGGAAAATCGATTCGTTTGTAGGACTCGTACCAGCTTCCCTCCGCGGCCTCGACGAGCGACAGGAAGGGCGAGAAGGAAGTCGTATGCTCGATGACAAAGGCTCCCTTTCGTGCCGCATTCAGGAAGGAGACAAGGATTCCCTCCTCATCAGCGGGCGGGAAGAGGTGCAAGGCGAAAGAAATAGCCACCCAGTCGACGGAGCCCGATGGGTCAGCGAAATCGAGGACGCTCTCGCTTTTGAATGGGGCTGAAGTCCCAGTCCCGAATCGCACGTTCCAACGCTGGCGGGCTCGACCCAGCATCCCCTCGGACTGGTCCCGTCCTGCGTAGGAGGCGCAGCGTGGCGCTATCTCCAATGCGAGGCTTCCCGTTCCGCAGCAGTGCTCGAGGACGCTGTCCTGGGCAAATCGGCTGCCATCGGGATCAAGGATCGAAAGCGCAGCTGCATTGCTCCTTCCCGTATTGCCCTCGACGAAGCGGTACCAGGGATGGAAGCCGTCGTAGAAGCGGCGCATCGAATCAGGATCTCGGTGGAAGGCCATGGAACCTCCAAGAAATAAAAGGACTGAGCAACTCGGTTCGCGGGGGGACCTACCTGAGCTTGTCAAAGGCGGCGAGCAATTTCACCGATCCACGGGAGATCTCCAGGACGCCGCGCTGCTCGAGGTCCTTGAGGATGCGGCTGACAACCTCTCGGGAGCTGCCCACGTGATCGGCCAGCTCCTGGTGGGTCGTGATGACGAGGCCTGTGGAGGAACTCATTTCGGCAAGGGCCTGGATGAGGCGTTCGTCTACCTTCCTGAAAGCTATCTCCTCGACAAGCTCGATGACTTCCGCTATCCGTCTCGTGTACTGCGCACTCACGAAGTCTCGGAAGGAGGGACCCTCATTGAGGAGTCGCCTGATAGTGGTGCTGGGGATGAAGGCAGCCAGTGTTTTTTGCTCAGCGACCACCGCTGCGGGAAAGTAATCGATGCCCTTGCCGCAACCGAGGCTCAGGATGCAGCTCTGGCCGGGTTCGATACGGTATAGGGTGATTTCCCGGCCGCTCTCCGAAGTCTTGTACACCCGGATAGAGCCATCGAGCACAAAGGGTACGGCCGAACAGACTTGCCCCTCACGCAGGATCATGGTTCCTTCATCCAGAGTTTTATAACTCAGGGATTCAAGGACCGCTTCGAGTTTTATTGAAGGCCACTCATCCTTGGGAAGGAAGGCGCCAAAGATCGACATGAAAGTCTCTCGGGAGCCTTCTCGAACTGCCAGGGTCATCATGTTCCCATCATAGCCTGTGTGCACGGCCCTGCGAAGGCTGGCGGCTACTTGGTCGCGAGGGTTCCCCTCCACTTCGTGTAGGCACCGAAGTCGGAGACATTCGTGAATCCCAGCCCCAGAAGCGTTGTCCGGGCAATGTCCGAGCGACGCCCGGAACGGCAGTAGACGACGATGGGACGGCCCTTGTCGGCTTCCTTGAACCTGGCGGCTATCTCGTCATAGGGCAGGAGTAACGCGCCGGGAATGTACCCTGCGGCGAATTCCTCCTGGGTCCGGACATCGAGGAGGAGGGGCTTGGCTTCCTTGTTGGCGAGGAGGGCGATCAAGCCCTTTTCATCCATGAGGGGAGGCAGGGCTGGGACCTTCGGCCCTGCACCAATGGAAAGAATGCCGAGTACCAGAAAGGCTGTGGTATAAAGTAACTTCTGCATATTAAGAAATATGCATATTGCAGTCTGGCCTGACAAGTCCCTTTCCGTCGAATTCATTAGCACGGCGTGTCGCAGCCTGCTGCCCTTGAAGTTGGTCCAGGTCATGGCAAAAGGCTTTTCCGTAAGGCTGCAAGGTGGTTCTTCGAGGCGTCGCGAAGCTTGGTAAAGAGGCTGCGGAGGCTTGCATTGGAGGGCTGGAGGAGGAGCGGGTTGGAGAGAAAGCCCTCGTACATGGCGATGTTGTCCAGCTCGGCCGCTATGCCTGCCTCCAGGGAAGCCTTGAGCCCCACTGGAACAGTAACAAAGGACGCTGCCCTGTCTGCTGGCAGGGAGAGGCCTGCAGCCGCGAAAGCATCCCCGAGCCATGAAATGTGGTTTCGCTCCGTGAGAATGATGTTTGAAAAGGGTCGCACAGAACCGAGGCTACCGAGAATTGCCGCGTACTCGGCCTGGGCGAGGTATTCATCCTCGATCGCATAACGCAGCATCTCGTCGAGGGTCTGGTCCTTGTCGGCCTTCGCGGCCTGGGCGCCCCAGGCTACGGGGCTGCTGGCAGCGAAGAGTATGGTCGCCGAGAGGAGGAGGGCGGCGAAAATAGGGAAAATGCGGTTCATGAGGTTCCTCCTGGAACGCGGCCGACTAGTGAAAGCAGGCTGCAGCTAGGTAATCGCAGGTATCGTGCCAAGTGCAGGATCGGTCCCCTGCAACGATATTTTTATCTCCAATGGGAATATATTTCTCATCTTAGGTCTTCATCCTTGTCCTATACTACTCACTAGCTCGGCAATTGGGTAAATATTTCTCCAAACTGGGGTTCAGTGGAGTTGGCATGTAAATTGCACTATATACTCGGAATTGTTTTCCATTTCCCATACCTATAGAGGAGAACTGACATGGCTGCAGCAATGAAACCCATCCAGATCACAAGGAGGGTTGTACTCGGAGTGATCCTGTTCGGGCTCACGGTACTCACCTTCCTTCACCAGCGAATCCAGGGAGTCCCCACGATAGACGCGCTCTGCCCCTTCGGAGGCTTTGAAAGTCTCCTCAAGTTTGTGGCCAGCGGAGTGGTCATCAAGAAGCTCGAAGCAGGGACCATGGTCCTGGCCGCCGGGATCGTCGTCCTCGGAGTCGTGCTTTCGCGCTTTTTCTGCGGCTGGTTCTGCGCCTTCGGCGCCCTCCAGGGCATCTTTGGCTGGATCGGCAAGAAGCTTTTCGGGAAGAAAAAGCGCCCCCTGGTTCCGGCGAAGCTCGACAAGTACCTCCGCTGGATCAAGTATCCAGTATTAGTTGTGATCATCTACCTGAGCTGGAAGACCGGCGAGCTGGTGATCCGTCCCTACGATCCCTGGGCCGCCTACGGACACCTTTCGGCGGGCCTCGTCGCGGTCTGGGGAGAATTCGCAATTGGTCTCATCCTCCTCGTGGCCAGCCTCCTCCTCTCGGTTGTCTATGACCGGGCCTTCTGCAAGTACGTCTGCCCCCTCGGAGCGGTCAACGCCATCCTCGGGCGCATTCCCCTCTTCCGCATCAAGCGCGTGGCTTCGACCTGCATTTCCTGCTCGAAGTGCGACAGGGTCTGCCCGATGAACGTCGATGTCTCCAAGCCCGACGCCGTCAACGATCCGGAGTGCATCGGCTGCATGGAATGCGTGACGAGCTGCCCGACCAAGACCAACAGCCTCCAGACCACGCTCGGTGGCCGGGCCCTGAAGCTCGGCACCATTGTGGGCATCGGTTTCGCCATCTACCTCGGAACAGTCGTAATTGGTCAGGTAGTCGGCTATTCGGCCAAGCCCCTGAGCGCGCTCGCTGCCGCGGGCAAGCTCAATGTCGCCGATATCAAGGGCTCATCCACCTGGGACATGGTGGCCGAGTCCTTTGGCGTCGAGCTTGAGAGGCTCTATCGTGAAGCCGGAGTGGACATGCACAAGGTACCACGCATGACCATGCTCAAGGACACCGGCAAGGTTGGCGGATACAAGGACTTCGAGGCTGATGCCGTGCGTGTTGCCGTCGCGAAGATCCTGGGAGTTCCCTACGTTTCCGAAAAGGACAAGGCAGCGTCCAAGCCAGCTGAAGCAACTGCCACACCGGCAGCTGCCCCTGTCGCGGGGAGCCCCGAAGCCTCCGCGGCGCCAGTTGCGGCGCCTGCAGCTGCTGTTCCTGCCGCTCCCGCAGCAACCAAGCCGGCCGCGCCGGCCGCGACACCGGTTGCCGCCGCCCCAGCTTCAGCCACGGCCCTCGTCGTTCCCGCCGACTTCACCCTCGAGGGAACCATGAGCATCGACCAGGTCGCCGCCGCGCTCAAGGCAAGCCCCGAAGCAGTTGTCGCAAAGCTGGGACTGCCCGCAGACATCGCCCGCGACAAGCCTCTCCGCGACATGAAGGACCAGTATGGCTACAGCATGCCGGATCTCAAGGAGAGGATAAAGAAATAGTTATAACGATCGCAGGCGTCCGGTCATCGATGGCCTGGCGTCTGTGGTCGTGGCAGGCCGGGGCTGCACAGCGTGTCTTGGGCGACATCGACAAGGTTGTCCAGCCCGACCTCCTTGTAGTCTGCGACCGGACCATGCTCATCGACGAGGGCATACGGGGCGCGCCGGACTTCATCATCGAGATCCTGTCTCCCGGCACGGCGATGGTGGACCAGAGGGAAAAACGTCAGCTCTATGAGAAACATGGCGTCCGGGAATACTGGATCGTCAACCCCGAAACCTTTGAGATTCTTCAGTACCGCAGCACGGCGGGAGTGTACGGGCTACCCTCCGTGGCCGATCTCCGGCAACCCTGTCCCGTGGCCATCTTCGAAGGGCTGACCCTCAAGGTGAGGGCGGAGGATTTCTGAGCGAAGTCGCCGGGGCGGCTTCCCCCCAGCCGCCGGTCCTTAGGCTGAGGCGGGCTCAATGCCTCGGAGCATCCCCGCGCCTGTTCCCCTCTCCCCCTATCGATCCGGGTTTGAGCAGTTCAGCATTGAGCCCGCCGAGGCGGTTGCCCTCGGCGACTGCCTCGGCCAGGCTACCGCCCTCTGTGAGGATCATCGCCAGGCCTGCCATGAAGGCGTCGCCCGATCCGATGGGATTCAAGGCTGCGATCGGGTTTGCAGGCTGTTCCTGGAGACGCCCATCCTCCCAGAAGAGGGTCGGCTGGGCTCCCTGGGTGACGACAAGTCTCGTCCCATGGCGCTCCTCATATTCGAAGCCAGCCTCCGCTACAAAGCGCCTGAGCTCGGCTTCGTCCCCACTGGAACGGAGGGCTTCCGCCCTTTCCGGCGCCCGCGTCTGAAGGAGTTCTTCGAGGTTGGGCTTGATCGCATAGGGTCGATGGGGCAGGCAGCCCAGAAGGTCAGCTCCCTTGATGTCGAGGAAGAGAGGCTTGCCAGCCTGGGCTGCGAGGCGGGCCATCTCGGGAATGGGTGAAGGCGAAAAGCCAGCTGCCTTGGTTCCCGAGATCAGGACAGCCCTGGCGCCTGGGAGGAGCGCCGAGAAGCGCTCGAGGATCCGCCCTCCGGTGCCCGAATCGACGGACTGGCCCTCTTGTACAAGCTCGGTGGCAGTTCCTGCGGAACGGTCGATCGCGGTTGTGCAGATGCGGATGGGAGAGGCAGACTCCACCCAGGAGACCTCGAGCCCGTCCGCCGCGCACATCGCGAGGAACCATTCTCGCGTCGGGCCGCCAAGCTGGGTGAGGTGGACGACGGGACGCCCGGACTCCATGAGGGTACGTGCGACGTTGACGCCCTTGCCCGAGGCATCGACGCGGCACTCTGCGCTGCGGTTGACCTCGCCGTGAGCAAGCTTCGGGAAGACCATCGAATTCTGGATGGTCGGGTTCAGGCAGATGACGAGGAAAAAGGAATCGTGCAGCATGGGCCCATCATACGACCCGCTTGCATGCCTCGTCCACGCCGGACGAGTATGGGGGGCGGCTTCGCCGCCGTTACGGGCATCGAGTGACGAAAAGGAGAACCATATGGATGATTTTGTTTTCAGGAACCCGACAAAGATTATTTTCGGGAAGGGTACGGAATCGAAGGTGGGAGCAGAGGCCGCTGTCTACGCAAAGAAGGTCCTCCTCCACTTTGGAGGAGGCAGCATCAGGAAGAGTGGCCTCCATGGTCGCGTGACCGCCTCACTCAAGGCTGCTGGGGTCGAATGGGTCGAACTCGGCGGCGTGAAGCCGAACCCGCGGCTTTCCCTCGTCCGCGAGGGCATTGAAACCTGTCGGCGCGAGAAGATCGCGCTGATCCTCGCGGTGGGAGGGGGCTCGGCCATCGATTCTGCCAAAGCCATCGCCGTCGGGGTGCCCTACTCAGGCGATGTCTGGGATTTCTACACGGGCAAGGCCGAGCCCAGGGAAGCCCTGCCCATCGGCACAGTCCTCACGATTCCCGCTGCGGGCTCCGAAGCGAGCAGCGGATCCGTGGTTACCAAGGAAGAAGGTCTCCTCAAGCGTGCCTTCAACTCCGAACACGCGTATCCGCGCTTTTCGATCCTCAACCCGGAACTCTGCTTTACTTTGCCGAAGGAGCAGGTGGCCAACGGGGTCACTGACATCATGGCCCACCTCCTGGAGCGCTACTTCACCAACTCGCGTCCAGTCGAGTTCACGGACCGTCTTATCGAGGCTACACTGCGGACTGTCATCGATGTCGCCCCGCGCGTTCTTGCAAAAACGGACGATTACGATGCCTGGTCCGAACTCATGTGGGCGGGCACGGTTGCCCACAACAACCTCCTCAACACCGGGCGCGAGGGCGACTGGGCCAGCCACGACATCGAGCACGAGCTTTCCGGCATCTACGATGTGGCCCATGGCGCCGGCCTGGCAGTGGTTATCCCCGCCTGGATGAAGCATGTGCTGAAACATGACATTACACGCTTCGTGCAACTCGCCGTCCGCGTCTGGGGCGTGGACCAGGCCTTCTACTCACCCGAGCGCACTGCCCGCGAGGGCATAGCCCGCCTTGAGGGCTTCTGGGCTTCCATCGGGCAGGCCCTGCGGCTCCCTGGCATCGGCATCGGGCCCGATCGCATCGACGAGATGGCCGACAAGGGCTGCGAGGGAGGCAGGACCCTGGGGCACTACGTCCCACTCGCAAGGGCCGACATGGTGGCCGTGCTGAGGCTGGCCCTATAAGTACCAATTATAAGCATATCCGGGTCGGCCTCCCGTCGTTGTCACGGCGTTGGAGGCCGACCGCTTCCGGGGCAGCCATGTAATCGTTTACATTCCCCGATTGACAGGAAGCGGCTCCGGGGGCAGGATGGGAGACGGAGGTAGCCCATCCTGAGCGGAATCATCCCCTGTGCACCTGTGGACCTGCCCCCGGTTTCATGCCGGGAAGGACGGGACGAAGGACTGTCAGGGCGCGTCTTTTTTCCCGAAGGCGCCCAGCAGGGCCTTGAGGACATCTCCCTTGCGCTCGAAGCCGAAGCGGCGCGTCGTGCCCTCCGCGGGCGTACCAGCCTCCCCGCTGCTGCTTGTGGCATCGCGGCTGCGGATGGAGACATCCTCGAAGGGCGGGGCGAGGATGCGATCCCAGAGGTTTCGCGTCGGAAGCATGACTTCGAGGATGTCCTCGCGGGCGATCCTGATTTCCAGAGTCTTTTGCGGCTTGGTGCTGGCACTGCGGGACAGGAGTCCCGAGATCCAGTTGGCGCTCGGGACGGACCGGAAATGGAAGGCCCTGTCGGTCAGGATGAGGAGGCCCCAGCGTTCGTTGGCCCTTCCCTCGTTCCCCTCGCGGAGGGAGCCCATGCCCCTCGTCTCGACCTTCTCTCCGGTCTCGCTCTCAAAGGCATCCCAGAATTCCTGCACCTCGTCACTCATCGTCCTGGCTCCTTGCAAGGAAGGACTATACCCGCATCTGGCCCGCGCCGACAGCTGGTGGGGACCTTCCTGTGATCCGAAAAAAGCAGGAGGCGCGTCGCATCGCCGTGCCTCCGAGGAAGGTCGCGACGATCAAGGAGGTTGCGGCCAAGGCGGGGGTCTCCACCGCGACCGCCTCGAGGGCGCTGAACGATGATCCGAAAGTGCTTTCCAGCACGGCGGAACGGGTCAGGAAGGCGGCAGCCCGCCTGGGCTATTCAGCCAACCACGCAGCGCGCAGCCTGAAGACGAGGGCGACCCGGACAATCGGTGTCATTGCGCCGGATCTGGCGACGGACTTCTTCATGCTCCTGGCCGACCGCATCGAAGGCGAGCTGGCTGCCCGGGGCTATGGTCTCCTCCTCTGCTCCTCGCGGGAGAGCCTCGCGGAGGAAAAGCGCCTCCTGGGCTTTTTCGCCGAGCGCCTTGTCGATGGCGTCATAGCGATACCGGCAACTGCCTCGGGCTCTCACTTCAAGGCGGCTGCCGCAAGGGGGATGCCCCTCGTGCTGGCGGACAGGTCCCCCCGCGGGGCCGGAACCGATGCCGTGCTCGTCGACAACGAGGGCGGGGCCTGCGCCGCGACGCGGGCCCTCGCAGGACTCGGGCACCGTCGCATCGGACTCGTGGGTGGCGACCCACGGCTCTCCACCGCGCGGGAGCGCCATGCCGGCTACCTCCGCGCCCTGGCGGAACTCGGCCTTCCCCGCGAGGAGGCCTTCGAACGCTACGGGAACATGCACATCGATTCGGGGTACCGCATGCTCGGCCAGATGCTCGCCCTGCCCGGCGCTCCCGGGGCCTTCTTCGTCGTGAACGCCGACACGCACATCGGCTGCACCAATTGGTTGATGACCGCGGGCCAGGCGGCTGCTTCGCCGATCGGCCCGACTGCGGCCGGAGCTGCAGCGTCCGCTGCCTCCATCGCCCGCGTCGAGCTGGCGGCCTTCGACGAGATGCCCTATTCGCCCCTCCTGTGCTTCTGCCGCTTCGCCGTCGAGCAGCCGATCGCGAAGATGGGCCAGGAGGCGGTACGGCTCATCCTCGAGCGGATCGCCGGTGATGGCGGTGACAGGCCCAGGATCCTGCGCCTGCCCACGCATCTGGTTTCGCATGGTTAGGAAGACAGAGTACTGATATTCAGTATCGATATCGCGTATGGCCGTCCCCGTGGCGGCGAAGGAGATGAACATGGCAAACCTGGAGTCGCTCAAGTTGCAGGCACCCGCAAACAGGCTGAGGGGCCAGGCCCCAAGAATCGGGATCAGGCCCACGATCGACGGACGTCTCGGAGGCGTGCGCGAGTCCCTCGAGGGCGTGACAATGGGCATGGCCCATGCCGCAGCGCGCCTGATTTACGACAAGCTGCGCCATCCGAACGGCCAGCCAGTCGAGTGTGTCATCGCGGATTCGACCATCGGAGGCGTGGCCGAGGCAGCTGCCTGTGCCGAGAAATTCGCACGCGAGGGCGTGCAGGTGACGCTGACCGTGACGCCCTGCTGGTGCTATGGCTCCGAGACCATGGATATGGATCCACTCACAATCAAAGCGGTCTGGGGCTTCAACGGGACCGACCGTCCCGGCGCTGTCTACCTGGCGGCGGTCCTCGCGGCCCACAACCAGAAGGGTCTGCCGGCCTTTGGCATCTACGGCCATGACGTCATGGACCTCAAGGACACCGACAAGATCCCCGCGGACGTCGAGGACAAGATCCTCCGCTTCGCCCGTGCGGGCGTGGCAGCCGCCTGGATGCGCGGCAAGTCCTATCTCTCCGTCGGCGCCGTCTCCATGGGCATTGCCGGTTCCATCGTCGATCCGGATTTCTTCCAGCAGTGGCTCGGGATGCGCAACGAGACCGTGGACATGAGCGAGCTCGTGCGCCGCCTCGAGGAGAAGCTCTATTCCGAGGCGGAGTTCAAGCGCGCCATGGAATGGGTGCGCGAGAACTGCAAGGAAGGTACGGACGTCAACGCTCCCGAGGTCCAGCACAGCCGTTCTCGCAAGGACAAGGCCTGGGAGACCAGCGTCAAGATGGCGATGATCGTACGTGATATGATGGTCGGCAACGGCGAGCTCAAGAGGAAGGGCCTCAACGAGGAGGCCCTGGGTCACAACGCTATTCTCGCGGGCTTCCAGGGCCAGCGCGCATGGACCGACCACTTTCCCAACGGGGATTTCCTCGAGACGATCCTGAACTCGAGCTTCGACTGGTCGGGAATCCGTCAACCCTACCTTGTCGCCACCGAGAACGACTCCCTGAACGGCGTCGCCATGCTTTTCGGGAATCTATTGACTGGTACCTCCCAGATCTTCTCGGATGTGCGCACCTACTGGAGTCCCGAGGCTGTCGAGCGCGTAACCGGCTGGAAGCCAACCGGAGACGCCGCCAAGGGTTTCATCCATCTCATCAACTCCGGCGCGACCACGATGGACGGGACCGGCAAGCAAAGGAAAAACGGCAAGCCCGTGATGAAGCCCTGGTGGGAAATCAGCGCAAAGGAGGCGGGTGACTGCCTCGACGCGACAAGCTGGCGCTATGGCGACCTTGGATACTTCCGGGGCGGCGGCTGGTCCTCCGCCTTCCTTACCGAGGGCGGCATGCCCGTTACGATGACGAGGCTCAACCTCGTGCGCGGACTAGGTCCCGTGCTCCAGCTCGCCGAGGGCGTCACCGCGACCCTCCCGGAAAACGTGCACGAGAAGCTGGACAAGCGCACCAACGAGACCTGGCCCACGACCTGGTTTGTTCCCCGTACGACCGGCACAGGTCCCTTCAAGGACGTCTATTCCGTGATGGCCGCCTGGGGGGCCAACCACGGGGCGATATCCTACGGCCACATCGGTGCCGACCTCATCAGCCTCTGCTCGATGCTGCGCATCCCGGTCTGCATGCACAACGTGGACGAGAACACGATCTTCAGGCCGAGCTACTGGAGCGCCATGGGCATGGACTGCGAAGGCTCCGACTACCGGGCCTGCGCCGCCCTTGGCCCGCTGTACGGAAAGAGGTAACAACTAGAACAATGCTCCCCCCATAGGTCCCCCAAGGCGCATCCTTGCGCGTCTTGGGGGCTGAGGGGCGGCGGTCCCTACGACCAGCGCTTCCTGAGCAGCTCCATCATGTACACGTTGATGCCCCATTGGTCGGAAACGGGCTGCCCGGTCCAGGGGAGGAGGGGCATGTAGGGTGCGGGACCGAACTCGGGGGTAACGGTGAGCACGTCCCTTCCCTGTGCGCGATGAAGGTCCACCACCCGGTCCCACCATCCGAGGTGGGCTTCGAAGGCGCGCGCAGCCTCGGGCGCGCGGGGATCGGCCACCTGCGGGCCCTCCTCGAAGCCGACCCGCGCGTGGATGTGCTCGGCGCGGCTTATAGCGAGGGAGAGGCTCTCCTCCTGGTCGGCGAGGAGGGACTCCGAGACGACACACCAATGTGAGAGATCGACGCTGAGCCGAAGTTCCGGATCACGTTCGAGGAAGCCGCGCGTGACGGCGGCCGAGTAGGCGAACTTGCCGCGGTGGGTCTCGTGCAGGATGCGGAGGCCTCGCCTGTGCGAGACCTCCCGCGCGATGGCAACGAGGCGTTCGCTCCACTCGGCCGGAAACCAGTCCTTGCCGGTCTGTGAGTTGATGAAGAGGGGCTTCGCGTCCGCCAGCCACTCGAGCTGGCGCCTGAACTCCTCGGCGTGGGCCTCGATGTCGCTCTGGCCCGTCGCCCAGTGCTGGCCTATCAACTCGAGGGAATTGTCATGGATCGCGGCCAGGATGGCTTCGGTGCCGCCATGGTCGCCGAAGGGGAGGGCCAGCTCGACCCCGTCGTAGCCAGCGGCCTTTGCCTTGGCGCAGAAATCGCCAATGCCGAGATTTTCCGAACCCCAGCGCGGACAGAAGAAAAGCAGTGTCATGATTCCTCCTTCGGGCATGGACAGCAAGACAGTATTATCATGATCCTTATTGTCATGATCATTATTATCATGATCATTATTATCATGAACCTTCCCTGAAACGCGGTGGAGTGGCTGTCTCAGGGAAGGGTGGAACGTAGGCATAGGAGGGATCCTTCATCTGCTCGCGCCTGATCTCATAGAGTTTCCGGAGGCCTGCGACGAGGCCCTTCAGGGGCAGCGGGTAGTCCGGCGCGAGGAGGGCGTGGAGCTTTGGCAAATTGTGGAAGGGCACGGCCGCATACATGTGGTGCTCGATGTGGTAGTTCATGTTCCAGTACAGGAAGCGGTTGATGGGGCCGAACTCGACCGTGTGGCAGGAGAGGCGCCAGTCGGGGACGCTCTCAGAGAGTCCGGAGTGCTGCAGCGACCCATAGAACTTGCCGAGCCAGCTCGCGAAGAAGCTGCCGAGGCTCAGGAGGTATATGAGGATCCAGAGCTGGAAAAGGACAAAGACCGCAGTCAGGAGGAGGTGCCCCAGAATCATCAGCCGGGCCCAATGGAACATGGCCTTCCTGCGCGGGTCGTCTCTGTCGAAGAGGGGCTTCCATCCGAAGTAGTCCGCGCGGTCGTCGGCAAAGGCGTGGCGGAAGGCGGTGCGCACGAGGAGCCAGCACCATGGTGCGTCGAAGGTGAACCACAGGAGAAGGTTCCGGGCATTCAGTTTCTCGGCCACCGGAACCTGGCTCACCTCGAGGTCGATGCCGCGATGGAGGGTGTCCTGATGATGATAGGCATGGCTTGCACGGAAGTGCACGGGATTGTTCCAGGTAAGGAAGCAGAAGAGATTGTAGAAGGACTCGTTGAGCCATTTGCTCCTGAAGGCAGTGCCGTGGCTGAGTTCGTGGACTCCGGCCGCCATGCTGGCCAGGAAGAGGAAGGTTGAGTACAACCAGCAGGCAGGGACGAGGAGAATCCAGAGCTTCAGTGTCCAGAGCTGGAAGCAGAGGCTACCCAGGATCACCATGACCAGGATGAAGGAGAGGCATTGCACGAGGCCGGGTCCATTGCGACGTTTCGTCAGTTCCTTGAGCCGGGCCGGCTCGAGCCTGCTGCGGTACCAGTCGATCCTGCGGTTCGCCATGATTCCCCCCACTTGCCTGATAGGACTAATAAGGACTATCACTGCGCCGGGTCCCGTGGTCAAGCCCGATCACAGGGAGGCGGGGTGTAAACGATTACAGTGGGGCGATTGAAGGCTTTCAGCGGATAAAATTTGACATCCTGGCATCTATGGGTCACAATCTGCAAAGCTTGTATCGGGACGCCCGTCGTGGCGGTCAACATTTCTTTTGGAGGGTGATGGTGAAGAAACGAATTCTCGTCGCTATGGTGCTGCTCTTGGCAATTATCGCAGTACCTGCAATGGCCCAGGCCAAGTGGGCATCTAACGTTCGCGTCGTCTTTTTCCCTGGCGGACCCCAGGGTGGTGTCTTTGCCGTCAACGTCTACAACGGCGCAGTGCAGGCCGCGGCCGATATCGGCTGCAAGGTCGACTATGTCTGGTCTGACTGGGATCCGCAGAAGATGATCCAGCAGTTCCGCGAGGCTGTAGCCATGAAGCCGGACGGCATCTGCATCATGGGTCACCCGGGCGATGAAGCCTTCGACGCCCTCATCGATGACGCACGCAGCAAGGGTATCATCGTTACCAGCATGAACACCGAGCTCCCCAAGGCTGAAGCCAAGTATGCAGGAAATGGTTTCGGCTATGTCGGTGCCTCGCTCTACTCTGCCGGCCATGCACTTGGTGCACAGGCTGTCATGAACTTCGGCCTCAAGAAGGGCGATCGCACCATGGTATGGGGACTCCTCTCCCAGCCCGCCCGCGGCGAGCGCACCAAGGGCGTCATTGACGCCTTCAAGGAGAGCGGCCTCGTTGTCGACTACATCGAGATCGACGCGGCCACCAACAAAGACGCGCCTGCTGGCGCCCCGACCTTTGCCGGCTATGTCTCCTCGCACCCGGATGTCAAGGTTGTCGTAACCGATCACGGTGGACTCACCGCGACCGCCGCGACCTACCTCAAGGCAGCTGGCAAGAAGCCCGGCGAAATCAAGATTGCTGGCTTCGACCTTTCTCCCGCCACGATCACCGCTATCAAGGGCAACTACACCCAGCTCGTCATTGACCAGCAGGAGTGGCTCCAGGGCTACCTCCCCGTCCTCCAGGTC
>JBMOIK010000006.1:0-33007 GCA_049317365.1 Rectinemataceae bacterium
TCATGCCCATGTAGATCGGTCCCTTGACCAGGTACTCGTAGGCGAGTTCGGCCGTGGCGCCAGAGGGCAGGCTCGCGTTGGCGAAGAATCCGAGATGCGTGGCGTCCGGGCCGTAGGTAAAGCCCAGGGGCCAGTCCGTGCCTTGGCTTGGATTGATGAGGTGGCGCTGGTACATGGTGAGGTAGGGTTGCCAGCGGCAGTAGGCCCATTCGCTGACGTAGCTGTATTCGCCGCCTGCGGTTACGATGAGGTCGGAGGTCGGCTTGAACGAGTAGCGGCCGCCGGTCTGCCAGGCAAAGGCCGAAGGCTTGCTGGTGGCCGGCTCGTCGGCGCCGCGCGTGTCGTCGAGCGTATACTCGCCGAAAAGCTCAAGGCCATCGATGGGCAGGACTGCTGCGCTGAGACCCAGCATCACGTTCGTATAACCCGATGAGTAGTTGTTATGCCAGAAAACCATCGGCAGGATGTCGGTGAGGCTCGGGGGCTTGCCGCCGATCATGTTCATCTGCGCGATTCCGAAGCGGAACCTGTCCCAGAAACGGGCTTCCACCTGGCTGTAGGCGAACATCTTGACTGCTTCGGTCTGCGTGGTGAAGTCGTGGTCGTTCATCGCGTCCCAGGAGTTGATGCTGATATCGGTAGCATAGTAGGTATCCCGGGGCAGGTACTGGATGGCGCCTTCGGTCTTGTTCAGATGGGTAGCCGAATTGCCTATGAGAGAGGTGAAGCGGAAGTTATTATTGCCAACAACACCCTGGACCTGGTCGTAGTACTCGGCACGGGAATTGAGGAAGGTGTTGCCGAAATGGCCCTCGCCCAGCCCGCTCTTGAAGCGTCCTGCGGCTATCCATGCGTTCTGGTCCCCGGCCGAAAGCCATCCTTCCTGGGGGAACTTCCAGCTCAGGAGGTCACGAAGGAGGGTATCGACCATCCAGGGAGCGAAGAGCGGCATGTCATTGGCGCCCATCTGGGTCGGCCGCAGGGCGAGGTCGATCTTGACCGTGCCCGCCACCGTGTCGCCAGAGGAAAAGTCGGCGCCGAGATCCAGGAAGACAGGGATGCCATCGATGAAGTACAGCAAGGTCGGGTCAGAGGTGGTTGCAGGGACATAGGCTGGGATATCCGATACTCCCTTGATGCCAGGGTCAAATGAAAAGATGAGGCGGCTCTTGAAATCCGGGCCCCCTTGCAGGCGACCTGAATAATCGGCTATCTCCGCAAGCTCGTTGCCGGTGAACACGAAGCTGTCGGTCACGAGAAGCTTTCCGGACATGGCGTACTCGGCCAAGGCCCTGCCCACGTCCTTGTCACTCCTGAAGGCCAGGCCTGCACCCTGGGCGCCGAGCGTGCAGAGACAAAGGCAGAGCGCGAAAAAGGTGACAACAGCTCTCTTCATGTGTTCCTCCATAAACCAGGACTGCTTCATAGACAGAGGTCCCGGATTCGTCCAGATAATTCCTCTAACATAAATGTGCCAATGGGGGATCGGTAAAGGCCTAATAAGGAGGGGAGCATGGCACACCCCCTGATCCTTGTACTTTATCATAAATCCCCCTATTTGGGAGCCGCAATCCCGCCCGTCCGGGCCAGGTGGGCAGGCTTCCCCAGCTGGCGAAGCGCATTCATCAGGAAAGCAATGAAGAGAATGCCCCAGAGAGATCCTTCTGCACCTTAAAGGCTCCCGACTCCAGGAGTCGTGCCTCGGAGAACGTTGTTGAAAGGCCCAGGCACATGGATCCTGCTGCCACTCCAGCGCGGATCCCTTCAGGAGCATCCTCGACTACGAGACAATCGGCAGGCGGGACGGCAATACGCCTGGCAGCCTCGAGGTAGATGTCCGGGAAGGGCTTTTTCCGCTCGACATCGAGTCCCGTGAGGACCGCATCGAAGTCCTCCTCGACCAGGCCAATCTCCCGCAGGTTGGCGTCGAGTTTGATCTTGTCGGCGCTGGTTGCGATGGCTGTCTTGATCCCCGCTGCGCGAAGGGAGCGCACGAGCTCGATCGCCCCAGGCACAGCACGGAGGCGCCCCTTGATCACCTTGAAATAAAGTTCATAGGTATGCGCTTTCGCCAGCGTGATGTCCAGCACTACGCCGTGGGCTTCGGCGACCCCACCCAGGTAACTGATCTCGCCGGTGCCAATGAAGGGAGCGAATTCCTCGGCCTTCACAGCCACCCCATAGAGCTCCGCAAACATGAGCACTGCCGCCTCTGCGATGAAGCGCTCCGAATCCACAAGGACGCCATCGACGTCGAAAAGCACTCCCTTGAAGCCCCCGCTCGGAGTGCCGGCTGTTCCCTCTGCGCGATCAGATTGCAGGTGCATGTGCAAGTAGATAGTCCTCCGCTTCCTTGGACCAGAGCATGTCGTATTTCGCCGCGATCTGCGCGAGCCTGGCGTAGAAGGGCTCGGTCTTTCCGCGCTCGGCGAAATCGGCGATGGCTATAAGTGGAAGCTTTTTATGCGTATATATGAGCTTCTTGCCACCGGGAATCTTGTCGAGGCGCAGTGTCGTGTCGGCCACCGAATCGAGGCCGCCCACATGGGTGATCATCGCAACTGGGTTTAGTCGTCCGTCGGCCATCATGGCCAGGGATTCCTTGATGTCGTCGGTATTGCCCCCCGAGGTGCCGACGAGGTGGTGGGTTCCGTAGTGCACTTCGTAGAAATTGAGGAGGGCGGAGAAGGTGGTGTCGGTGGGACCGGCGAAGAAATTCAGGCAACCATCGGGTCCGAGGAGGCGGTCTCCCATCTCGACGACGGGTCTGACGGGGGCGAATACGAAGACATCATCGAAGAGCTTGCCCCCATTGAGCTCCTTGAGTTTCGCCACGGGGTCGGCGATATCCCTGGTATTGACATAGATGAGCTCTACGCCGTTTTTCCTGGCTTCCTCAACCGTGAAGATCGAGGCCGCACGGGCGAGCCTTCCCTCGTCGATGTCGGTGACGAGGATACGGGCGGGCTTCCTGTCGCAGTGGATGGCGTAGTCGATCGCACCCATGCCCATGGGGCCGACGGCGGCGAGGAGGGCGAGGGAGCCTCCCTTCACAATTCCCATTTCATGGACGTAGGAACCGCCCTTGGTGTGGTACTGGGCGTGATAGGCCCCCACGATGCAGGAGACCGGTTCCGAGAGGGAACCCATGAAGAATGCCTCGGCCTCGTAGGACAGAAGGCAGTCCATCTCCATGACTTCCCTGGGTATTATGACAAAGGTGGCCGCTCCTCCTATGTATTCATAGGAATAACCGGGGGCGAAGAGGGTTCCCTCGTAGTTGAGGGCGGGCTGGATTGCAAAGCGGTCTCCTGCCTTGAACTTGTCCGACCACTTCTTGCCGACTTCGACTAACCTGCCGCAGAATTCGTGCCCGATGATCACTGGCCGCTTCGCAAGGTCCGACTTGACGCGCTTGTGGGCATTGCCCTGGCCGGCGAGCTTGTGGCTCGACATGCAGATGGAGTCCGATACGATCTCTGCGAGGATCTCGTCGTCCTTGATCTTGGGGAGCTCGAACTCATCGAGCCTGAGGTCGTCCACACCGTGAATCCTGATTGCTTTGGTCTTCATTCCCTGTCTCCTTTTGTACCCATGCCCGAGTCGACCTGGCTCTGCCAGGCACCTCGGTAGGCTTCGAAACCGGCTACACCCTCCATGGGCTGGACCGGCCTGTATTCCACCTCGAATCGGCCCGCAAGGGCGGAGGGATCCTTTCCCTCCAGGGCCGCTATGCCGCACATCGCCGCTCCGAAGGATGTGGCTTCGGCGATGTCGGTAAGATAGCAGGAATTGCGGGGAAGCGCGGCAGCGAGGAGGGCGTTGTATTCGCCGTTCTTCCTGAAGCCACCTTCCGTGATGACGTCCATCCCCTCCTCGAGGCCGGCGCGGCGGAGGGCCACGAGGGTCTGGATGACAAGGGATGCGTCAAGTGCGGCCGTGGCCATTGCGCGATCCGCGAGGAAGGCAGGCTTCGCGGTTCCCGCCGTGACCTCGGACAAGCCGTAGGACTGCCTTGCCTCGATGGCGCGTGGCATGGAACCGGGGAACTGCCCCGAGCCAGGAACGACCTCGGGAAGGATGAATGCATCCTTGCCGGAAAAAAGCCGCTCAAAGCCCTCGTTGGAGGTTCCGGAAGCAGGAGTCGCAGCTGGAGGCGGGCCGGCGGCTCCTGTCGAGCCGGCGGCTCCTGTCGAGCCGGCGGCTCCTGTCGAGCCGGCGGCTCCTGTTGAGCCGGCGGCTCCTGTTGAGCCGGCGGCTCCTGTTGAGCCGGCGGCCTTCGCGATCGGTGCCGTCCAGGCTTCGTATTCCATCCCGCCGAGGAAGATCGCTGTCTTGATGGGTTCGAGGTAGGCCGAGCGGTTGAAGAACACGACCTTTCCGAGTTCGCCCTCCGCGAACTGGTAGCGCTTCTGTGGATGCATGAGGACGCACCAGGTGCCCGTCGAGTTGAGCACAAAGCCCCTGTCGCCGCGTTTGGCGAGATGGGGAAGGAGGCTCGCGTTCGAGTCGTGGATGCCCATAGTCACAATTGTTTCATGTGAGAGGCCAGTCCGCCTTGCAACCTCGGGGGAGATGGGCCCGAGGCTGTCCCAGGATTTCCGGAGCGGGGTCGGGAACCAGGACCGTGCGCCCAGGGCATCAGTCACCGAGGAATAGTCGTCTCTTTCCCAGTCCCAGAGGTAGCTGTGGTTCGCGACGTAGGTCCCCTCGGCCCCGGCACAGCCGGTGAAACGGTAGCCCCAGTAGGAAGGCAGGCCGAGTATGAGCCGCGTGAGCTTCCATTGCCCGGGGAAGCGCTTCGACACGAAGAACAGGCCCTTCGCGGGATTTATCAGGGCACTGAGGACTGGCGTTCCGGTCACCGCCTGGAGTTCCTCAGGATCTCCTGCCACTGCGTAGAACTCCTCCTGGAAGTCACCCCCCGGCTCGTAGGTGTACTGCACGCAGGGGGCGCTCGGAAGGCCGTCGGCCCCGACGCAGACCATCGTGGCCCCGTGTGTCGTCACCGTAATCGACCCAATAGGGTATTTCTTCCCGAACTCGGCGAGACGGTCGATGAACCAGTCTTCCATGCCAGCGAGGTCATGGGCGGGAATTCCCTCCACCATGAGGGGAGCGAAGACCCTCGATTCCGAGGCAAGCGGCTTGAGGTCCGGCCCGTAGACCGCGACCTTCTTGTTGGTCATGCCGATGTCGATGACGGCGACAGCCCTGTCCATGCGACCCTCCTAGTTGAGCATTACCTGGCCACCCGTGACGGGGAGGGCCTGGCCGGTCTCGTACTCCTGTTCCACGAGGTAGTAGATCGCCCGCATCACATCGGGCCCCTCGCAACCTCGTCCCATGGGCACCTTGGCCTCGTAGAAGGCCTTGACGTCGGCGACGCTCTTCGCTCCAGGGACCTTCCCGGTCCGCAGGTACTGGACGAAGAGTCCCTTTTCAGGATCGGACCAGAGGGGACCATCGAAGAAATTGCCGGGACAGATGGCATTGACCTTGATGCCATATTCCACGAGCTCGAGGGCAAAGCTCTGGACCAGACCTATCGAGCCGAACTTGGAGCCAGCGTAGGAACCATTCTTGTTGGAGCCTTCCAGTCCTGACTTCGAATTGATCTGTACTATGTCGGTCCTGTGCGAGGGCGCTCCCTGGCGCTGGAGGCGCATGAGGCGGGCCGCGTGCTTTGTAACGAGGAAAAAGCCCGTGTAATTGACCCGGGTTACGAAGTCGAAGGCCGCGAGGTCCTGCTCGAGGACGGAGGAGGCCTTGAGGACGCCGGCGTTGCTCACCACGAGGTCGAGACCGCCAGTGACATGGGCAATCTGGGCAAAGGCCGCTGCCACCGAGTCCTCATTCGAGACGTCCATGGGGAGGGCGATGGCTGACAGGCGGCCCTCTTTTGTGCAGAGCTCGGCTGCGAGGCGTTCAGAACCTTCGCGGTTGAGGTCGGCGATCCAGACCAGGGCGCCTGAGGCCGCGAGACCCCGGCTGATTTCCTCGCCAAAACCCTGGGCTCCACCGGTGACGAGGGCGACCTTTCCCAGGACGACGCGATTACGCCCCTCCGCGCTGCCCCTGTCCGGCTTCGGCGGGGATTTCACCAGGGCTGCAGGCGGGTTTCCAGGGAGCATCGCCCGTGCGCCTTCAAGGTCAGGAGCAGCGGCGAGAAGGATGCTGTCCTGGCCGGCAACCTGTACCGCGATGAGAGAGGAATATCCCTGCGGATTTTCGGCGATAGCTTTGCGGAGCGCGGCAAGGACTGTCGCCTCGTCGGCATCGGCTGCGATGTCGATGAGGAGGTCGTAATGCTGGGTGGGGGGAGAGCCAGCAGGCAAGCCAGGAGCGGTAGCCACGATGGCGCGGCCTTCGGGGCCTGCTGCTTCGAGGGCCAGGCCGCGAAGGAGGGTCGCAATCTGGTGGGTTTCCATGTCTAGCTCCAGTTCGCCACAAGTCGGGCGAGGAGGGTAGGATCCTCGGGCCGGCCGGGGTCGAGGGACCTCCCTGCCTGCGCATAGAGGTCGATGCGTTCAGTTAGTTGTTTATGTGCCAGGGGGTTCACCGGAGAAAAGATGCCGTACTTCGGATCGAGGCCGGAAAGCTTCTCGTGGGCGATGAGGGCCCAGGTGGCATCGAGGAGCCGCGACATATCTGGATCGAGGACCTCGGGGCAGTTGAAGGACTGTCGCGAGGAATTGATGTCGACGCCCGAGATTTCCATGAGGCTGTTCCTGGCCATCAAGGCGCGCAGGCGTTCGATCTGGGCGCGGCTGTTCCGTGGCGGCATATATGCTATGGCCTGGAATCCGAGTTCCCCGAGGCAGGGGACCAGCTCGTCGAGGAAGGCATCCTCGAAGTTCTCCGCCTTCTTGTCGCCTGTCGGGGATTCGGCGATGTCACCGAGGTAGGCGTAGGCCGGGATGGCGCCGACGCGGCGGGCGAAGTCGATGGCCACTCGGGCGGGGATGCACTCGTCGGGTCCGGGCTGGATGAAGAGTCGGTCGAGGAAGCCAGACTTGAGGAGCCCGAGGAGGTCATAGAGATAGTGGGGGTTGCCTGGATCGGCAAGCCATCCGGCGACCTTGGGCGGGGCGACAATGCCAAGTTGCTCTTCGATTCCGGACACGAGGCCAGGTCCCTTGCCATGCCTGGACATGATGGAAAGCGCTGCAGCGGCGAGGATGTGCCGTTCCGTGACGGAGCCGCCTTCGGAAACCTTCGAGAGGGGGAGCACGTCGCGGGCGTAATCGATCTTCGAATAACCTGCATCTGCAAGGATAAGCGAGATGGCTGCGGTCGTCTTTGCATTCCGGAGTCCGCGTGCGAGCGAAACGGGCTTGAGGAATTCAGAGGCCTCGGGGATGGCGCGACGCGGCAGGCCCTGCACGGTCATGTAGGCGATTCCTGCCGAGTCGGGGTTGTTGATCTTGCGGCCAGCGAAGGGTGAATCGAGAAGGGAGACCCTGAGTTCAAAGCCCACGGTGCTCCCTATTCCCAGGATCGCGGAAGCTTCGAGCATTTCTTCGGCGGCTGAAATCGAATCATGGTCCACAGAGCCCGCGGCGGCTAGGCCGGCCGCCCGGGCCTGCCAGGCGGCCATGGCGGGCGTGTGCGGACTGAAGGAGTAGATGGTATGGACATGGTTGTTCACCTCCCCCGTGGGCGGAGGCACTGCTGAACCGCCCCTCCGCTGGGAAGGAACTACACTGACGAGCTCGCGCAACGCGTCAATGCGAGCCTCGCGCGTGGAAAGCGGATCGGCGGCGCGTTCGAGGAAGGGCAGGGCTGCCGCCTCGGTCCCGGCGGGGAAGGGGGCGAGGGGGAGGGCAGACAAGGCGGCCATCCCTGCCTAGACTCCGAGCCGCGCCCTGCGGGCGAGCTCGAGGGCGGTCTGGTTGGTCGCGGGCGTCCTGCCGGGAAGCGGAAGGATGCGCTCGTGGACTGCGTCGATGAGCCAGTCGTTCTGGGGGAAGTAGAGTTCCTCCATCTCGGCGGCCGGCGTGATCCAGTTGCGGCTGCCGATCACTGCCACGGGGGCATCGAGGTGGTCGAAGGCCAGGGTCTGCACGTTCGAGGCGACGGTGTGGAGGAAGGATCCGCGCTCGGCGGCGTCGCTGGCCAACAGGAGCTTCCCGGTTTTTTTCACCGATTCAACCAACACTGTATAATCAAGTGGAGCGATGAAACGGAGGTCGATGACCTCGGTGGAGACGCCGTACTTCGCCTCGAGCTCCTTGGCGACGTCCATGGCGCGGTAGAGGGTGGCGCCCAGGGTCGCGATTGTGAGGTCCTTGCCGGTTTTTCGGACGGCAGGCTGGCCCTCGGGGGTCTCGAAGTAGCCAGCGGGAACCCCGCCCTTCTCGAACTGCTCGCCGAGGTCGTAGAGGAGCTGGCTCTCGAAGAAGACCACCGGATCGGTTCCGCGCAGCGCGAGGTTGAGCATGCCCTTGGCGTCGTTGGGGGTCGCGGGGAAGTAGGCCTTGAGGCCGGGAATGTGGGCGACGAGGGCAGCCCAATCCTGTGAATGCTGGGCTCCGTACTTGTTGCCCACAGAGACCCTCAGTACTAAAGGCATTTTCAGGAGTCCGGCTGACATGGACTGCCACTTGGACATCTGGTTGAAGATCTCGTCGCCTGCCCTGCCCATGAAGTCACAATACATGAGTTCCACAACGGCACGCCCGCCTGACAAGGCATATCCCACGCCAGAGCCGACGATGGCGCCTTCGGAGATCGGGCTGTTGAAGAGGCGGTTGTAGGGGAGGAGTTCGGTGAGGCCACGATAGACGGCAAAGGCGCCACCCCAGTCGCGGTTTTCCTCTCCCCAGGCTGCCATGGTCGGGTCGATGGCAAAGCGGTGGGCCATGGCCTCGAAAAGTCCATCACGGTATTGATAGAGCTTGTTCTTCGAGACGGGCTTGCCCTCGGCGTCGAAGGCGTAGCGTGACTTGCCGGCAAGGGCCTTCACCCTGGCGTTTTCCGCCATGGGCTGCGAGAGTTCCGGCACGCGGGCCTGACCTGCGGGGGTGTCAGTGTCAAAGCGTTCGACCCTGCCGTTGGAGAGCATCACGGACTCGATGAAGGCTCCCGTGGCGCGGGGGCTCGCTGCGTCATCGACGGAGAGCCTGGCCACAGCGCTGAGCTTCTCGACGAGGGCGGCGCGCCTGGTGGCGAGGGCATCCGTGGTAGTGACACCGTTTTCGACAAGCCAGGCGCCGTAGCTGTCGATGGGATCGACGTCCTGCCAGAGCTTGACTTCTTCGGGTGTGCGGTAGCTCGAGGCGTCGGAGGGCGAGTGCCCCGAGACGCGGTAGGTGATCACGTCCAGGAGGACGGGACCCTTGCCCGCCGTGAGGATCTCCTTCTTGCGGAGGACGGCGTCGGCTACCGCGAGGGGATCATAGCCATCGACGCGCTCGGCATGCATGTTCTCTGGATTGACCCCGGCGCCGATGCGGGCGACCATCTCGTAGCCCATGGTCTCGCCGTTGGTCTGTCCGCCCATGCCGTAGAAATTGTTGAAGATGTTGAAGAGGATGGGTGGGGCGCCGCCGACCGACTCGGGCCAGATCTTCCGGTACTGGTCCATCGCGGCCATGGACATGGCCTCCCAGACGGGGCCGCAGCCCATGGATGCGTCCCCGATGTTGGCGACCACTATGCCGGGCTTTTTGTTGAGTCGCTTGAACAGGGCAGAGCCGACGGCAATGTCGCCGGAACCACCAACTATGGCATTGTTGGGCATCGAGCCGAAGGGGGTGAAGAAGGCGTGCATCGAGCCGCCGAGGCCGCGGTTGAAGCCGGCCTTCCGGGCGAAGATCTCGGCGAGGGTGCCGTAGAGGACAAAGTTCTCCGCGAGGTCCTTGAGGCCCTGGTATTTGACGCGCTCGGCGATGGCGAGGGTCTCGCCGCCGAGGAAGCCCTTCATGATGGCCTCGAGCTGCTTTTCGTCGAGGGTAGAGATGGCTGAATAGCACTTGGCAAGGATCTCACCATGGCTCCGGTGCGAGCCGAAGATGTGATCCTCGACGAGGAGGGCCGCGCTCTGGCCGACCGCAGCCGACTCCTGGCCGATGGAGAGGTGGGCTGGGCCCTTGTGGTTGTATTCGATGCCGTTCCATGAACCCTGGGTCTTGAAGGAATTCAGCATCAACTCGAATTCACGGATAGTGACCATGTCATACCACATGCGCTCGAGCCGCTCGGAGCCCCAGCGTTTCTTTTCCTTCTGGAAATCGCGCTTGTAGGCGTTGACCGGTATTTCCTTGAACTTGATCGAACCGGGGACCCGGACTGCTTTGGGGTCGACGAGGATTGATTTGGGCATTTCACACTCTCCTTAGCTCTTGCTTGCTATCTGCCGGGCCGCGTCGCGGACGAGTTCCCAGACTGTCGGATGGGGGAGCACAAGCTCCACGAGGTCCTTGATTCGCATTTCCTGTTCGATGAGGGCGGCTCCTCCCCAGATGGCTTCGGAAGCGTAGCTGCCGACGCCATGGAGGCCGAGGATCCGCCCCGTATCTGCGTCGGAGACCAGCTTGACGGCGCCCTGGGCCTGGAAGCCGTTCTCGGCCGCAAAGCGGCCCGATGCCCGCAGGGGTATGCGCGCGCAGGTGACGGCAAAACCACGACTAGTTGCTTCTTTTTCTGTCATGCCGACGCCGGCGGCCTCGGGGAGGGAATAGACAGCCCAGGGGATGGCGTCCCAGCGCATCAGCTGTGCGCCACCGGCCTGGCCGTGGCTGTGGCCAGCGCCGTCCCCGGCACCGAGGACCGCGTCGATGTCGGCTGCCGCGACCTCGGCCATGCGATAGGCGGAATGCGCAAGCTGGCTCTTGCCGACGAGGTCGCCCGCGGCCCAGACGCCGGGGACGTTCGTGCGCATGCGCGCATCGGCAGCGACGCCCTTGGGCGAGCGGTCGAGGCCGATTGTATCTGCACCCCAACCTTCAGTGTTGGGTCTTCTTCCGATGGCCGCCAGGATGAGATCCGCCTCGACCGCTTCGGCCGTGCCGTCCTTGGTGGTGTAGCGGACTGTCGCGCCTTCTCCGGGAACCTTGTCGACCGAAGTTACCGTGCAGCCAAGCTTCCACTTGATGGCGGGCATGGCGCGCCTGAGCACGGGGGCCAGTTCGGCGTCCATGAAGGGCACGATCTCGTCCATCATCTCGACCACGGTCACCTGGGATCCGAGGCTCGAAAAGAGGCTGGCGAACTCCACGCCGATGACTCCCCCACCGATGACGCAGAGACGCTTCGGCACGGCGGTCACTTCAAGCATGCCTGTGGAGTCAAGGACAAGGGGATTGTCACGGAGTCCTGGAATGGGAGGAATGAGGGGGGAAGATCCCGTGCAGGCGAGGATGGCCCTGCACTCGATGGTCTGCGCAGCTGCGCCTGAGGGGCTTCCCACCAGGGCGATTGAGACCCGGCCAGGGGCTTCGATCGTCGCGGCACCGGCGACAACCTCGACCTTGGCATGTTTCATTTCGGCTGCGATACCCGCCCTGAGCTTGTCCACCACTTCGCGCTTCCAGGCCATCATCTTCCCGAGGTCGAAGGAGACCGACTCGGCCTTGACGCCGAAGCGCTCGCCCTCGAGGGCGTGCACGTAGTGCTTGGCCGAGTTGAGGAGGGTCTTCGTCGGCACGCAGCCGACATTCAGGCAGGTGCCTCCGAGGAGGCCGCCTTCGACGAGGAGGACCTTCCTTCCGAGGTTGCCGAGGGTCTCGGCCGCGCGGTAGCCGGCGGGTCCTCCACCAATTATGACGATATCGTAGGTACTATCCATTTCACTCACCTCGCCAGCCAGAGGTCGATGTCGGCCAGGGCAGCCACCAGGTCGCGGAGGAGCCTGGCTCCCGGTGCCCCGTCCACCACCTGGTGGTCGAGGGTCAGGGAGAGTCCGATGGCTGGGGCGAAGGCCGTGGAACCATCGGCAGCGGCGAAGGGCTTGGGCAGGATGGTCCCGACTCCAAGAACGCAGACCTCAGGCGTGTTGATGACGGGAGTGAAGTACTCCACGCCGAAGGAGCCGAGGTTGGAAACGGTGAAGGTCGAGCCAGACAATTCGTCGGGACTGGCTTTTCCCTCGATGCAGGCTGCCGCGAGGCGCTTGGCCTCGAAGGAGATCTGAGCGAGGCTGAGGAGGTCGGCATTTTTTATAACTGGTACCATCAGGCCGCGCGGGGTATCGACTGCCAGACCGAGATGGACGCGCACGAAGGTCTTCACACTGTCGCCGACCTTCAAGGAGTTGCAGTTGGGATGGTCGGCCAGGACGCGCGAGACGGTGAACAGCACCAGGTCGCCGACGGTGACGCCGGAGAGGCCGAGGGTAGCTGGCGAGGACTTGAGTCGGGCGCGGAGGGCCTGGAGCCGCGTCGCATTGGCTGATGCCTGGAGGGTGTACTGAGCCGTCGTGCCCAGCGATTCCCTCATGCGTTCAGCTATGATCTTTCTGATGCTCTTGATCGGAGTTTCGGTGAAGGGGCCTGGGAAGGAATCGTTGCCGGCTGCCGCTGCCTTGGCTACAGCAGTGTCGCCTGCGGCCGACGAGCCAGGAGCTGGTGCAGCGATATCTGCGAGCAGTGCGCGGCCACCGGCGCCTGAACCGCTTGCTGGAGCCAGGGCACCGGCTCGGACAGCAGCCTGGGCGGCAGCCGAGAGTGGAGCCCTTCCCTCGAGTGCGCTGCGCACGTCACGCTCGATGACGCGTCCGCCCGGGCCGCTACCCGCGAGGGAGGATGCGTTTATGGCTTCCTTGTCGGCGAGGGCCCGTGCCCGCGGGGAGACACCGATGGAGGTTCCTGCGGCCTGTGTTGAGGGACTTGGGGCGGTGGGTGCCTGAGCTGCAGGCTGGGCCGCCGGCGCCGCAGGGGGCAGCGAGGACGCGGCGGCCGGAGATGCGGCTGCTGCTGCCGTATTCGTAACAATTGCATCAAGTCCGGGGACTTTGGTCCAGTCCTCACCCGCCTCTCCGATGACGGCAATGGGTCTGAGCACCGGGATGTCGTCGCCCTCGCCCGCGAGGAGCTTGAGGACGGTTCCATCGGAGCCTGCGGGCACCTCGAAGACAGCCTTGTCGGTCTCGACCTCGCAAAGGACTGTCGCCGCCGAGACAGGGTCGCCTTCCTTGGCATGCCAGCCAACGAGGATGCAGGATTCTACTGTGTTGCCCTGCCGGGGCATCGTAACGATCTTCGCCACTGGGGTCTCCTTGATGTTCGCGCGTTCACACGAGGCAGAGGTCGATGCCAGAACCGCGGATTTCTGACGCGGTGTCGGGGCTCAGGCCATCGTCCATTATGACATGGTCCATTTCCGAGAGGGGAAGGACGGACACAAAACCGGTTCGGCCGTATTTTGATGAATCTGAGAGGAGGACCGAGGTTTCGGCACGGGAGACCATGGCTTTCACGATGGCCGCTCCCTCGGCGAGCCGGGCTGTCATGCCCCGCTCGAGGCTGAAACCGTCGGTGCCGACAAAGGCAAGTCGTACGTTATGGCGCGAGATGGCCTCGAGTGCGAGGGGGCCGACAAGGGATTCGGTGAGCCTGATGTATTCGCCACCGGTGATGGTGACAGAGAGCGAGGGATTGGCCCTCGCCCAGGTCATGGCCAGGGTTGAGTTGGTGACGATGTGGACGTCGCGCTTGCCCGCGAGCTGGCGCACGACCATGGCTGCGGTTGTTCCAGCTTCTACCATTATATGGTCTCCATCCCGCACGGGGGCTGCCGCAGCCTTGGCGATGCGGCCCTTTTCGACGCTCCTGTCGCGGAGCCTTTCCAGAATGCTTGCATGGAAGGCTGGTGCTGCACCCCCGTGGGTGCGTTCGAGGTAGCCCAGCTCCTCGAGGCTTTTGAGGTCAGAGCGGATCGTAACCACCGAGACAGCCAGTTGCTCGGAAAGTCGTGTTACCGAAAGGCTCCCCTCGTGGGCGAGAAGTTCGAGGATGGCGCGCGCACGGTCTGACAAGACATCTTTCATCTGTCGATTGACTTTCTCTTTCCTTTCCAAAGGCTTTCCAAATTCCTTCGATACTAGCCCCGGTCAAAAAAAATGTGCAAGGGGGGAGGGCAGGGTGGAGGAGGAAGGATTTTTTCTTTTTTGCTTTGACAAATCCAGAAAACCGGGAAATGATGCATCGAAACGTTTACGCAAACGTTTCGATGGAGGATTTGTGGGAGCCAAGAAGGCATCCAACAAGAATGCGACGATCCAGGACGTTGCCGACAAGGCAGAAGTGTCCATCTCGACCGTCTCCCATGTCCTCAACAATACCCGCCATGTGGAATTGGACCGACGGGAACGCGTGCTGGCAGCCATCGAGGAACTGGGCTACAAGCCGAACCTCCTTGCCAGGGGCTTGCGCGGTGCCGGATCGAAGACCATCGGCCTCATCATCTCCGATATTCGGGAAGAATTTTTCGCTCACCTCACCAAATCCATTGAATCCGTCGCCAGCACGCGTGGCTTCCTAGTCATCCTCTGCGATGCCGAGGAAGATCCGCAGAAGGAAGCACGCTACATCGAGGTCCTCATCAACAGGGGTGTGGACGGTATCATCCTGGCTCCCGTGGACAGGGGGCAGCCAGGCTTCCTGCCTGGGAAAGTAGGGGTTCCCATTGTCCTTGTTGACCGCAGGATCGATGGCAGTTCCCTTGACTGTGTCGGCATCGAGAATGCCCTCATCGCCGCCGAAGCCACGAGGCACCTCGCCGGGGTGGGCAGGCGAAGGATCGGTTTCCTCTGCCATGAGGCCAGCATCTCGACCATGGCCGACAGGGTGGCGGGCTTCAGGTCGGCCACGGCCGAGTTGGGGCTGGGCGTTGACCCAGAGGTCCTCGTCCTCGATTCCCGGGGTTCGGGCGAAGCGGCGAAGGTCAGGGACTGGCTCGGGAAGCTGCCGGGAGTCGATGCGGTGATCTGCGGCAACGCCAATCTCTGCTTCACGCTCCTTTCGGCCCTTGAGGAGCTTGGCCTTTCCGTACCCAAAGATGTCGCAATTGTGTCATTCGACGACCATGAGTGCTTCCGTTTCCTCCGGGTTCCGATAACGGCGGTCATCCAGCCCACGGAACTCATGGGGCAGACGGCGCTGGAGGTACTGCTATCCCGCATCGAGGGGCAGGGACCGAGGCCGGTTCCGTGATCGCCCTTCCCGCGCGCCTTATCGTGCGCGAGTCCTGCGGATCAGCTCGCAAGGAGGTGGCCATGACCGGAACCAGTGGTTCCTGGTCGCCGCAACGGGTGGGGCTGCCATGAGCCGGCAGATCCTATCGATGCGGCGGATCGACAAGCGCTTCACCGGGGTGCATGCCCTGCGCCAGGTGGATTTCGACCTCGAGGAGTCGGAGATCCATGCCCTCGTCGGCGAGAATGGTGCCGGGAAGTCGACGCTTATGAAGATCCTGATCGGGATCAATGCCCGGGACTCAGGCGAGATCCACTATCTCGACCACCTGTTCAACCCGAGGAATCCCAAGCACGCGCTTGAGATGGGCATCGGCATCGTCCACCAGGAACTCAACATGATGGATCACCTCACGGTAGCCGAGAACATCTTCATCGGCCGCGAGTCCACGGGTTTCGGGGGTCTCCTCCTCGACAAAAAGGAGCAGGTCCGGCGTACGGAGGAATTGTTCACCCGGCTCAAGATGGACATCGATCCCACCCTGCCCCTGTCCCGCCTGACCGTTGGCAAGCAGCAGATGGTGGAGATCGCGAAGGCTGTCTCCCACCGCCTCAGGATCCTCATCCTCGACGAGCCCACCGCCGCCCTCACCGACAACGAGATCGCCGAGCTCTTCGCCATCATGCGCGACCTCGCGTCGAAGGGCGTCGCCATGGTCCACATCTCCCACCGCCTCGACGAGATCCACCAGATCGCCAACCGGGTGACCGTCTTCCGCGACGGCGAGCGCGTCGACACGAAACGCACCTCCGAGGTGAGCAAGCAACAGATCATAAATATGATGGTCGGCCGCGTCATCTACGAGCAGCCCAAGAGCCACAGCGCAGTTCCGGCCGAAGCCCCGGTGGTACTCCGCGTGGACAGGCTCAACGCGGGCAAGCTCGTGCGGGACGTGAGCTTCGAGCTTCACCAGGGCGAGATCCTCGGCGTGGCGGGACTCATGGGATCGGGACGCACCGAGACCGCGCGGGCCATCTTCGGCGCGGACGAGATCCAGAGCGGGACCATCGAGGTGCGGGGACACAGGGCCCATATCGAATCGCCCGAGGACGCAGTCAGGCATGGCATCGGCTATCTCTCCGAGGACCGCAAGCGCTTCGGGCTCGCGGTCAACCTGAGCGTCAAGGACAATATGGCGATGGCCACCTACGGGCGCTTTGAAAGCGGTCCCTTCGTCAATGCCAGGCGCCTCCGGGAGGTCAGCCAGGACTACGTGGACAAGCTCAGCATCCGCACGCCCTCCATCGAGCAGATCATCCGGAACCTTTCGGGCGGGAACCAGCAGAAGGTGGTCATCGCCAAGTGGCTCATTCGCAATTGCGACATCCTGATCTTCGACGAGCCGACCAGGGGAATAGACGTAGGCGCGAAAAGCGAGATCTACACCCTCATGAACGAACTGACCCGTGAGGGCAAGTCCATAATCATGATCTCCTCGGAGCTGCCCGAGATCCTGCGCATGAGCGACCGCATCGTCGTCATGTGCGAGGGCAGGCTCACCGGAGAGATCCCAATCGAGAAGGCCAGCCAGGAAAGCATCATGGAACTAGCAACCATGGGGCGCCAGGCAGTACTTAGCAGGAGTTGACCAGAATGGCAAACAACAGCATTGATTCCGCCGCCTCGCGGCGCCTCATCGAGAACGTCCTGAAATGGGCCCTTGCGCCCGCAGCCCTGGTCATCCTCTACGTGTTCTTCGGGATCTTCGGGCGCAACTATTTCTCCTATCCCACCCTCGTCAACATCATCGACTCGGCCTTTTATATCGGCTTCATCTCGATGGGCGTCACCTTCGTCATCATATCGGGGGGAATCGACCTCTCCATAGGCACCGTGATGATGGCCGCGGCGATCATGGGGGGGACTGCACTCAAGCATGGTTTCCCGATGGTGCCTTCCCTTCTCCTCATCATCGTGGTCGGCACCCTCTTCGGCCTGTTCAACGGGCTCATGGTGTCGCGGCTCAAGATGCCCCCCTTCATCGTAACCCTGGGTACTATGATGATATCGATGGGACTTGGCTCCATCGTATCGAATGTGTCGAGTGCTACCTTCCCCATCAGGAACTCCCCGGGCGGCTGGTTCAAGAGCCTCTTTCTCTACCTCACACCCGATGGTGTGGGCATTCCCACGGGAGCCCTCCTGCTCGGTCTCGTCGCCGTGATCGGCCATGTCATGCTGTCCAACACCAAGCTCGGGCGCTACACCTACGCGATTGGCAGCAACATGGAAGCCGCCCGCCTCTCCGGCGTCGACGTGAAGAAGTGGCAGATGCTCGTGTACGTCATCGCCGGCGCCACGGCCGGCATCGGCGGCATCTCCTACGCAGCGATCTATACGACCGTGCTTCCCGCCCAGGGCCAGGGCTTCGAACTCTATGCGATAGCAGCGGCGGTCATTGGCGGCACATCCCTGTCGGGAGGCGTCGGAACGATATGGGGAACCATCATCGGCGTCTTCATCATGTCGGTCCTCGCCACGGGACTTCCGGCCATGAACCTCGAGGCGCATTACCAGACCCTGTTTACGGGCCTCATCGTGATCGGGGCGGTGCTCCTGGACATGTACCGGAACCGGAAGGCTTCGGAGGTCAAGATCGAAACTCCGGCGGACCTCTACAAGGGCACAATGCTGAAGAAGATCGCGGGCCTCCGGGCCGAGGCGGCCGCAGGCAAGCAGGTCGAAAAGGAAATTGCCTCCACCCGGGCAGAGCTGTCTTCGACCTTTGCCCGGATGAAGAAGGAAGAGAATGCGGAGCAGGCCCGCATCAGGGGCGAAGAGAGGAAGGCTGACCGCGAGTTTGCGGAGATGCTCCGTCATAAGGAGCTCCCACGACAGAAGGAATAGCCGGGCCTGCCGGTCGGCAAGGCCAGCCCTGGCGCTGGAACCCTGCCGGCATCCCGATCATGCAGGTTGAAAAGCCACGGGCGTATGCCCGGGGCAGAAAGAAACAGAGGAGGATTCCATGAGAACGAATGGACGGAAAGGCTGGCTGGTACTCGCAGCCACGATCATCATGAGTCTGGTGCTTTCATCGCTGGTAACAGCCCAGGCAAAGGCGCAGCTCTACATTCCTGTAATCTCGAAGGGCTTCCAGCACCAGTTCTGGCAGGCGGTCAAGCAGGGAGCAGAAGCTGCGGCCAAGCAGTATGGCGTGCAGATCACCTTTGAGGGTCCGCCCACCGAGGCTGACATCCAGCCCCAGGTGCAGATGCTGGTCAACGCGATGGCGAAGAGCCCCTCCGCTATCTGCCTCGCGGCCCTCGACACCAATTCTGTCATGGATCAGCTGAACCAGGCTGTCCAGCAGAACATCCCAATTATTGGCTTTGACTCCGGTGTCCAGAACGCTCCGGATGGGGCGATCTACGCCACCGCAGCCACGAACAGCTACAACGCCGCTGGTGTCGCCGCCGACGAGATGTACAAGGTCATCAAGGCCAAGCTCCAGGCAGCGACTGCGGCCAAGCCCGTCACGATCGTCGACTTCAACCAGGATGCCACCAGCCAGTCGGTCACCGATCGCGGCAAGGGCTTCCGTGACCAGATGATCAAGCTCATTACGACTGATCTCAAGCGCCCCGCCTCCGACATCCGCGTCAAGGGCAACGCTGCCTACATCGGTCCCGATACCCCGACCAGTGGCAAGGCCATCATCATCGACGTCGTTGTTCCGCCCTCGCCGAAGGATACTGACATGACCAACGCGGCCCAGGCCATGCTGAACCGTTTCAAGTCAGACAACATCGTCGGCATCTTCTGCTCGAACGAGGGAGCCTCCCGCGGCATCCTCTCCGCCACCAATGACGGCAGCGCCCTTCCGAGGCAGTACCCCGGTCTCGCGGTCATCGGCTTTGACGCTGGCAAGGCCCAGAAAGCCGCCGTCAAGGCGAAGTACTTCCTCGGCGCCATCACCCAGGATCCGGTGCAGATCGGTTTCAAGGCAGTGGAGCTTGCGGTTTTCGCGATCCAGGGCAAGCCTGTCCAGGACATCGATACCGGCGCCAAGTTCTACAACGCCGCCAACATGGACCAGGCTGTTTTCAAGCCCCTTCTCTACGATTGAGATAAGGCTGGAAGCGCCGATGCGCGCGCGCCTATCTGTCCGGCAATCCTGATTGGGCAGGTGGCGCGCTACGCGGACATGGAACGCAGGGGCCAGCCGAAAGGTTGGCCCTTTCTTCACAGTGTCTGCAGGAAGCACCCAATTACGCGTTATAGTTCTTTCGTAATAGTCCCCTTGTTCGATTTCCGGCCCACTGGAGGTTTTCTTTGATCGCATGCCTGGGTGAAGCCCTTTTCGACATGGTTCCAATCGGAAACCCCGATGGCGCAGCGGCCCCCGGCCCCGTATTCCCAGGCCTGGCGGCCACTCGCCCTGCGACTGCGAGCCTCTCCTTCGCGGCGCGGCCCGGAGGCTGCCCCTATACATCGGCGATAGCCGCCGCACGTCTGGGCGCGCCGACCAGCTTTCTCGGCCGGGTAGGGACGGACTTCCTCGGGGATCTCCTCGTGAAGCGGCTCTCGGACAATGGCGTAGACAGCTCTTTGGTGGCTCGGAGGGAGGGACACAGCACACTGGCCTTCGTGAAGCGCGAAGCCGACGGGAGTGCACGCTATGCCTTTTATTCAAAAGGAGCGGCTGACACCTCCCTGGACGCCGGCGACCTTCCATCCAGACTGGGGCCTGGGGTGGTCTTTCTCCTCGTTGGCTCCATTTCCCTCGCCCAGGAACCCTCGGGCTCGACCATCGAGGCCTTTGCTTCCCGCGAAGCCTCCAGAGTCCTTTTGTCCATCGACCCGAATGCGAGGCCGGGTCTTTTTGGCAACGACGATGCCTGGCGGGCCCGCCTCCTCCGGATGATTCCCTACGCCGCCATCCTCCGACTCTCGGACGAGGACCTGTCCTGGCTCTGCCCGGCACAGACAGCGGAGGCGGCAATTGCGGACTTCCTGTCCATGGGGCCAGAGCTCGTCGTGCTGACCCGCGGTGCCTCCGGCTCGGAGATTCATAAAAAGGGCGGAGTGCTCCGGGCCAAGGCAGTCCCGGTGGAAGTTGTGGACACGATCGCCGCTGGCGATACCTTCCACGCTGCCTTCCTCGCCTCCCTCCTTGAATCTGGCGTCCGCGATCGGGCCAGCCTTCGCGCCCTCGATGAGGGCCAGCTCCGGAGGGCCCTTGAAAGAGCCGGAGCTGCCGCAGCCATGGACTGCCTCCGCGTCGGGGCTGAGCCGCCCACTGCGGTCGAGCTCGCAGCCTTTATGGAGAGCCGGAAGTAAGGGCCGCTGACCAGCCTGCGGGGCGTCGCCGGCTCAGGTAGCCTGCAGCAACTCCAGGTGCTTTTTCCGCTTGTCGAGGACGGTTGCCTCGGCGCATTCGGCCATTTCGAGGATGCAGGGAGCGACGAGCCGGTACTCGACCAGGGTTCCCCGCTTTTCGTCCTCGATGAGGCCGACATTCTTGAGCTGGCTCAGATGCTTGGACGCAATCGACTTCTCAATGCCGACCTCGACCGCCAGCTCGCAGACACACCAGGGCTTTTCCCGGAGTTTTTCGAGCATGAAGATGCGCAGGGGGTGAGCGAGGGCCTTGAACATCTCAGCCCTGAGCTTGTACCGCGCCTTGTCCCGAGTATTCATGGGCTAAAGTTGCAATGTTGCGAAACAAATGTCAACAGCTACTTGACAGATCTACGATACCATGAAGATATTTTTCCTGCTAGTTGTGATTATATTTGCGATCTCGCTTCTCCGGAGCTTCTTCCCGCCGGAAAAGACCAAGGGTTTCCTCGGGAAGGTTCCGGAGTTTGTCGGGAACATCCTCGCCGCCCTCCTCGGGATCGCAATTGTGAGCGCTGCCATCATCGGGAGGCTCCACCTCGAGAAGTGGGTCGAGGAGTACGTCTACAGGATCCATTCGGGCGAGGCGGTTCTCGAGACCTTGACCTGGAAGGACCGGGTCCGGTATGCATCCGCCGCTGTCGGTGAGATCCTGGGAAAGGTCTGGCCCTGGGCACTTCCCTCGCCTCCATGATGGCAGTCACCGCGCTCTCCCTCCCCGAGGCGGTCATCCTCAGGAAGGTGCTGAAGCCCAGGCTCCTGGCCCTCTATTTCGGCATAGTAGCCTTGGGTATCATGCTGACAGGCTATCTGTTCAACGCGGTCCTCTGAGCGGAGAGGGAAGGAGGAGTTTTTGAAGCAGCAACCCATCCCGGAGGATGTGCCCGTTCCAGACGAGGCACTCCAGCGTTTTTTGCGCTATGTCAGCTTCGATACCCGTTCGGATCCCGATTCGGAAACCCGCCCCTCGACCCGGGGGCAGGCAGTCCTTGCCGATCTACTTGAGGCCGAACTGGATTCCCTGCATGGACCGTGGAAGTGCGACCGGCTTTCCGATGGATCGCTTTTGGTCAGGGTGCCGCCCTCGCCCGGGAGGGAGTCAGCCGTCAAGGCGGCCTTTGTCGCCCATCTGGACACCTACTACGGACTCCAGGGCGCGGCCTCGTCGCGTGTCGTGGATTGTGATGGAGTTGCCATCCACCTGGGCCAGGATGTCTCCATACCCGGAAGGATGCTCGCTCCCTTCGCAGGAAAGCGTCTAGTTGTGACTGATGGAAGCGGATTGCTCGGGGCGGACGACAAGGCAGGGGTCGCGGCCCTCATGACTGTCCTGTCGCGCCTGGCGAAGGGCAGCCAGGGTCCTGGTCAGGGCTATAGGCACGGCCCCCTCGATTTCTGGTTCACGACCGATGAGGAAATCGGCCGCATCGGCATCGATGCCCTGCCTCCCGGGCTCGGCGAATCGTGGGAGGTGCTCTGGACCCTGGACGGGGAGGACCTCTCTGAATTGTCCGTCGGTGACCTGGCCATCCGCCGTGCGCGGGTAGTCTTTCATGGCGTGGACGCCCATCCCTGCCTCCACGGTCAGGACCTCGTTCCGGCACATTACGCGGCTTCGCGCTTTGTCGATCGCCTCGCTGCCCTCCCGAATCCCATGACGACGGCTGGGCGCGATCCTTTTTTCCAGGTTGCATCCATCGACGGTCGCCCGGAGAGGGCTGAGGTCTTTTGCCGCTTCGCTTCCTTCGAGGGCCAGGATCTTCCAGGCATGGAGGAGTCCCTCCTCCGTATTGCGCGCGAATCGGCACTGGCCTACGGTGCCCGCCTTGAAGTCGAACTGTCCACCGGAAGCGCCAATTTCCACGAGGCGGTCGCCTCCCATCCACAGTTGATCGATCCCGGGCGAAGGGCCCTGGCGGCGAGGGGCTTTCGGGTACGGGAAATCGAGATTCGCGGTGGCACGGACGGTGGTCTCCTGTCCGTGACCTTTCCGGAGCTTCCCACGCCTGATCTCGGGACAGGGGCGAGGAATCCCCATTCCCGCGCCGAGTTCCTTGTCGTCGACGAGTTGCTGGCCCTGCCGGGTATCGTCCTCGACATGATTTCCGAGTATGCTGCAGCCGCTCCCATGGGAGCTGAAGTCAAGGCGGACGAACAGGAGTAAGGAATGGCCAAGGCTGTCGTCGAAGTGGATCCGGGGATATGCGGTTTTCCCGCGCGAATCAGCGCGAGTTCTGAGGATGGCATGGCTTGCTCCCTCGTCATCGAGAGCGGATGCGAGGCCATTACCGCCCTTGCGGCGGAGTTGACGCAGGTTGATGCCTACGAGGTGGCCTTCACCAATTTCGCCGAGAATCCTGTGTACCTCGCAGCCTCCCGACACTACAAGCACGCTGCCTGCCCTGTGCCCTCGGCCATCGTGAAGGCTGTCGAGATCGCCTGCCGCCTCGCCCTTCCGAAGGCTGTCCATTTTGCGCCGAAGGTGGAGTGAAGGAAGGCTCTGGGTTTGAAAGACCTGTTAGCGTATTATCCCCTGCGCCGCGTCCTCCACGGCCTGGCGATGTATGTCCTCCTCGTGCTTGCCCTTTCGGCTGTCTTCAACCAGGTGGCCGAGAAGAGCCTGCGCTCCCAGGTGGACGAAGAGGTCGTCCGGGTCCTGCGCCTCTCCGGAAATCTCGATCCCGCGGCCTTTGACGCGCTCAAGGCCTCCACCTACGGGGAGCTGAAGTCACGTTATCACCTCGACGAAAGCTGGGTCTCGCGTGTGCTCTGGCGGGCCGCGGATGTCCTGAGTTTCCGTTTCGGCCAATCGGACTCGCTGAAATCCGCGAGCGGAGAGCGTTCGGTCCTTGGCCTCCTGCTCGAGGTCCTTCCCAATACCCTCCTTCTTTTCGGCAGCGAGGCCATCCTCGTCATGGCCCTCGGCCTGGTCGTCGGGCTCCTGGCGGCCCGGCGGCGTGGCGGCCTCCTCGACCGGGGCCTGTCGGTACTGCCCATGTTCCTGAACGGCTTTCCCCCCTGGTGGATCGGCATGCTTGCCCTGATGGCCCTGGCCTATGCCCTCCCGCTTTTCCCCTCCGGCGGCATCCAGTCCAATCCCGCGCCAGCGGGCCTGCGCGGAGGCTTCGACCTCCTATGGCATCTGGCCCTTCCCCTTTTCGTACTGGTAGGGCTCAACCTCTGGGGCTTTGCCCTCCAGGTCCGCAACCTGGTCGTCGGACTCTTCGCAAGCCCCTGGATACAAGCCGCGAGATCCCGAGGCCTGCCCGAGACCAGCATCCTTTTCCGCCATGTCCTGGCGGGGGCCAGGCCCGCCCTCCTGACGATGCTCGTGATGGGATTGCTCCAGTCGATCTCCGGGAACCTCTTAATTGAAGGTATCTTCGGATGGCCGGGCATCGGCAACCTCTATTTCATCGCAGTGCAGCAGTCCGATGTTCCCGTACTCCTCGGAGTCCTCGCCTTCCAGACCTTCCTCAACCTTGTGGGCCTGGTCGGACTCGACCTGGCCTACCGCCTTCTGGATCCCCGCGTGGCGGCGCGCGACCTCGCCGGTGCCCGGGCATGAAGCGCTTTTTCCACAGCCGTTCGGGAGTGGCCGGCCTCGTGCTCCTCGGGCTCCTCACCCTCGTTGGAGCCTTCGGCCCGCTGTTGGCACCCTACCCTGAGGCTGCCAGCCATTGGCGTGACATCAGCTACTGGCAGGATAGTCCCGCCGCAGTTCCGCCCGCCTGGACGCGGGGTCCCTGGAATAGCAACAGAGTCGCAGCCAGTGCGCGCATAACAGGTGGCAGCCCCGAGGAAAGCGTCATGGAGGGCGGCGCGAGCAAACTCACCTGGAGGTTTTCCCTTGGATCCCTGGGCACTGCGACCGGCCGCGATCTGGTCCTGGCCCTCCCGGGTGAGGGCCCGCTGCCCGTCCTCGTGGGGCTAAAAGCGCTGGACGGAACCGAGCACGAACTCACGCGAAAGATCCTTAGGGTATCCGGGGCGGAACCCGCGCGCCTAACTTTCCCGGCCGTGGTGGGGAGGGAGCTGGTGGTGACCGAGTACAGGGTGCCCGGTAGTCCCCCTCCGGAGCCACCTGTTCTGATTTTGCCTGGTCAGGTCTCCGGGCTCATGGGTACCGATGTGGCGAAGCGCGACATCTTCACGGGCATCGTGCTCGGCATCCGTTGGGCCCTTCTCCTTGGCGTCCTCGTGAGCTTCATCACCGTGATGACCGGGATCATCCTTGCGATCGGTGCAGCCTGTACCGGAGGATGGGTGGATCTCCTGATCAATCGTATCTATGAGTTCTTTTCACTGATGCCCATCCTGCCCTTCCTCATCGTCCTGTCGGCGGTGTACAAGCCCTCGCTGTGGACCTTCGCGGCCCTTGCACTCCTCTTCTTCTGGACAAAGGCTTTCAAACCGGTCTATGCGATGGCGCTCCAGATCCGTGAGGAAGGCTATATCGAGGCGGGGAAAAGCATCGGGACGAGCAGGTGGTACAGAGCCTTCAGGTATGTGCTTCCAGCCCTCCTGCCCTATGGCTTTTCCATCATGGCCCTCTCGGTACCCGGCATCATCCTCTACGAAGCGGGCATCAGCATCCTCGGACTGGGAGACTCGACGGTCGTGACCTGGGGGCAGATGCTCCATGACGCCTTTGTCCAGGGAGCGGTCATCAACAGGCTCTGGTGGTGGATACTCCCGCCAGGCCTGATGATATCAATTACTGGAATCGCCTTCTCGCTGCTGGGCAGGGGCCTGGAGAGGGTCTGGGATCCCAGGGGTTGAGGGGAGCCGACGGGCTTCCGGAAAGCCGTTCATTCGCAGGCTGAAAAAGGCTCTGGGCCTTCCTCAGGGCTTTCTCATCCTTGCCAGGAAGCTCCGGTAGTCCTCATAGATACCACGATCGAGCAGCATGGTCGTGTGGCTTGCCGCGTAGCCGCGGATATCTCCGATGCCCTGGTCGAGGGCGAATCCGAGGGTCCGGTCAATTGGAGTCAATTGGTCCCAACGAGCGTAAAGCAGCTCGATGTTTCCGGCCGAGGTTAGGGTCCTGACCTCTGTCGGCGAGAAGGTCGCATAGGCCCGGGAGAGGAGTCCGCGATCGAGGCCCGAAGCTTCGAGGAGGGCTCGGGCAGGTCCGAGTCGGGGATTGTAGAGGAGGGTCGTCCAGTCGACAACTGGAATGAGAAGGCTCATGTGATCGAGGACATCGCGAGAGGACAGGGTCCAAAGCAGCGCAGCGCCCATCGATCCACCCCAGCCCGAAACCGAGGCAACCCCCTCGCCTTCGAGGAAGGCATAGCCCGAGCGGAGGTCAGCGAGGGTTCCGGCAAAGGTACGGAGGTTGGCGGTCGTATCGATGGAAAGGAGCCCTGCGCCTGCGCCATGGCCAATTGCCTGCCGTTCAAGATGGTAGGGCAGATCGTAGAAGAGGATCGCATAGCCCTCGTCAAGTTCCGCTTCGAAGAAGTTCCGGATCAGCGAAAAAGCCAGGTTCGATACCCCATAGCCCGGAACCCAGAGGATGACCTTTTGTCCGGCGAGCGGTCCGCGGCGATAGAGGTAGAAGACTGCGTTGTCGCCGAGCGGGGAGGGGAAGCTCAGGCGCTCCTCGATAAGGTCAGGATAGGCCCTGCCTTTCAGGCTCCACCGATCACGTGCCTCCAGGCGCATTTCCGAAGGAGGGACTGCTGGAATGGCGAAGGGATCAAAGTCCGCGAGGAAGGCCGTGAGGCTTACCCGGCTGTCGGTTGGCTTTTCGGTGGCGAGGCGCGTTCCGATTTCATCGAGCCCGGAATCGTCCAGGCCCTTCTGGAGGCTCGAACAGCCGCCGCCAGCCATGAGGAGAGCGAGAGCGAGGGCGGCAAGGATGGCCGGGGCCGACCTCCGGGCAATCATAGGCATTGAGTGTTTCATGCCTGAATCGCCAGGACAGCCGGTCCCCTTCCCATTCCAGGGCCTCAGAACTTCATCAGCACGGAGGAGCTGAATCCCGGCGCGTCATCCTTGCCCAGGCTGGACTCGGCCACCACGGTGTAGGCGCCGATGGCCAATCCGTCCACGGCCGTCGCAGGGATGAGGGCCTCGTAATTTCCTCCCTTTACGGATTTCGCAGCGGCTGAAATAGCCCGGTCCCCGACCATGAGGCTCACGGTGACCGTGGCCTTGTCGACCGGCGTTGAGGCCACGGCGGGGAAGCTCACAAGTCCTACCTTCACAGTTACCTTGAGGTCCTGGCCTTTTTTTGGATCGGCTACTGTCACGGACTCGACCCGCGAGTAATCGCTCTTCAGGGCCTTGACCCAATAGCCGGCCTCGAAGGGATAGGCGCTGTCACGGAAGGCCGCGAGGATGCCCGTGTTGCCGGAGGCATCGTAGCGTTCGAGGAGGAAGCCTCCGTTGGAAATGTAGGCATGATTATGCGCATCGAGCCAGGCGAGGGCCAGCTGGTAATCCTTCACCGCGGTTTCGGGGCTCATCTGGCCGGCAAGGGAGGCAGGGACACGCCTGGTAGCGACAAAATCGCTCAACGTGGCCCGGAGGTCGGCGACAAGTTTCGGGTTGAGGAGATCCACCTCCACGGAGGAAGCCTCGGTGTTGAAGGACCAGGCAGTGCCGGAGGCGCTCGACTCGGAAACGAGGGAGCGGAGGGCTTCGAGGATCTCCCAGGGGAGGATGGCGCCGGAGTTGACGGCGGCAACCTGAAGGCTGGGAGCCATGAGGGAGGCGAGCTGGGCCTGGTCCATCGGGTAAAAGGCATCGGACCACACCGTGATGGATCCATCCTTGTTGAAGCTGTAGCCCTTGGCCCGTGCCAGGCGTGGGTTCACACCGGAGGCGTAGGAAGCGTCGAAGGCTCTGGCGTTCGCGCCGCCTTTGAAGGCCAGGTCGTAGGGGAAGGCCAGCGCGTAACGGTAATCGTTCTGGTCGATTGCGCGACCGTCATGCCAGGCGCCGAAGCGGAAGGCGAAGGTCGCGCTGCTTTTCGCTGTGATGGGCGATGATGCGGGCGAATAGCCGTACTGCCCCTGGGCATCCCTGGCATAGCTCAGTCCCGAGGCCCATTTCTGGGTCGAGGCGTTCCAGATGACAGCAGTGCCCGGAACCGGCGCGGGCTCCGACGCTGTCTTGAGGTTGGACCAGGTAGCGCGGACCGCCATGGGTACGCCGGTGGCGGGATTGGCCTCGAGTTCGAGGTCGCTGAGCTGCTTTACGATGGTGCCCGAATAGGTGTCCCCGAAACCCTGGGTTCCGACCGGGTCCCAGGCGTTCATGAAGAGGGTGCCCCGGGAGGAGAAACCAGTCATACGTAGTACTTTCTTGCCTGCGTCGGCTCCGCTTTTCTCCGCCTTCACGTCGGCAGTATAGGTCGACCACTTGTCCAGGCCATCACCGATGCCGTAGGCGACGCGCGTCGCGAAGCGATCCTTGGCGGCCGTAAAGTAGCTCGTCTTTCCCGCGACCATGATGCGGACCGATTCCTTCAAGCCCAGGTTCATCGCGGCGGTCATGTTGTCCCAGTATTCCTTGGCGCCAGCGATATTGCCGCCGACGACGGCCTGGGTCAGGCGATCGAGCTCGGGCTGCTGGTAGTTCCAGAAGGCCTTGTTGTTGCCACCGGGCATGATGGAGGCCCAGGGGGCGTAATCGTAGGAAATGGTCATTTCCCAGTAGGCCTTGGTCTCGTTGGAGCCGAGCCCCTCGGTGTAGACGCTCCACTGGTAGGTGGCGGGGTCGGTCCTGTTCACCAGCCCGCCTGCCTTGCTCCTGTCGTACTCGAGGCGCTCGACCTTGATGCCAGCCTTTTCGATCTGGTCGGCGATGTAGCGGCCGACGGGAAGGCGGGAATTGGGATCATCGGCGCGGATGACGAAGCGGATGGTCACCGCAGCGCCGTCGAAGGTCCAATAGGGGCTGCCCTTTACGAGGCGTCCCCTGAGTTCTGGCAGGGCAGAGGCGGCGCTCATGGCCGCATCGATATCGGCGAGCGCCTGCTTTTCGTTGCCCTGGTCGCTCATCCCGAGTTTTGTGGCCACCAGGCTGAAGCGGGAGGCGTTGGGCAGCCCTGGCACCACGGGTGTGAACATTGGAAGCCCCGCTCCCTCGAAGACCTCGTCCACGATCTTCTGGCGGTTGATGAGCCAGTTGAGGGCAAAGCGGATCTTCTGGACGGCCAATGGATTGAATTGGGCCTTCCCCGAGGCATCGACCGAGGCGTCGGTTATGTAGGGGGCCTTGTTGGGAAAGGGATTGAGGAGGAGGCCGACATAGCTCGCCCCCGAGACGGTGTAGGGCTCGAGCTTTGAACTCACATCGGCGGGGAGGCGCTTGAAGACGCCGCCTGAGCTGCCGTAGTTCCAGAGGTCGCTCTTGCCGGCAGCGACATCCATGAGGCCGAGGTCCTCCTGCGACCGTGCGTTGAAGAGCACCTTGTCGACAATCGGGCCCTTCTGAACTGCGGTCTGGGCCGTGAGATCGGCTAATCCGACCGACAGGGTCAGCAGTGCCGAAAGAATTCGTTTCATGTGGCTATCTCTCCTTTGAGGATTCCCGTACCCCGGGGCGGTGACGCCATTCGGGCTCCGAATCGTGTATCTAGCTGAACTTCATCGCGAATATACCGCTTATTTCCGGCATGATAAGTGACCTGCATCACAGAAGGCCAATTCGGAAAGCGGCATTGTCTACCTATCGAGGCTACTGGAAATGGACAAAGCCTTTGCCTGCGCTACCTGTGGCAACCAGAGCTGTCTGCGCGGAGAGTTTGACCGCATGCCGCCAGCCTGCCCAACCCTTTCTTACCCTGCAGTCGCGCGGGATGCCCAGCCCTATGCCGGTGACGGCCTTCACGCCGAGATGGTCAATGCCGACGCGACACCCTTCGATCCGGAGGGCCGCCCGAGGAACCGTGTCGAAGAGCTGATCGCCTTTGCAAAGGCCCGGGGCTTCAAGAACATCGGCATTGCCTTCTGTGTGAGCCTGACCAGGGAATCCCAGCTCCTCGGCCGCCTGCTGCGCAAGGAAGGAATCGAGACATCCTTGGTCTGTTGCCGCGTCGGAGCCATAGACTACGAGGATGTCGGACTCGTCAAGGCACATCCTGACCGTTTTGCGGCTACCTGCAACCCGGTGGCCCAGGCCCGACTCCTGAACGCGAAGGAAGTCGAGCTTGTCGTACAGGTCGGCCTCTGCATCGGGCATGACCTCATCCTGCAGCGCGAGTGCCTGGCTCCGGTGACGACCCTCGTCGTCAAGGACAGGGTCTTCGATCACCAGCCGGTCCGGGCACTTCGCCAGACCATCAAAGCCGAGGCGGAGCCGGAACATGCGTTCCGTGTCACCGCACAAAGATACAAGGAGTCATGATGAACACAGTTGTGAAGACCTTCGCTCCGAGCTGGCCCGCCACGGTGATGGGAACCGCGGTCCTGCCCATTGCATTGGGCCTGTCATCGCCCATCCTGCCCTGGATGAAGGAGGCGGCCGCGGGATTCTTCTTCCTCTCCATCGCGATGCTCGTGGTAATCACGCTCATCACGGCCATCCGCGTCTTCGCCTATCCCCGGGAGATCGCCAAGGAATTCCGCCACCCCGTGGCGGGCAGCTTCATTCCGACCCTGCCCATCGCCTTCATCATAGTTGCCCTCGATTTCCTGACCCTTGGGGCTCCCTTCTTTGGGGAAGCCCTTTCGACGACCATAGCGCTCTGGCTCTTCGGCCTTGGCGCGGCAGGGATCTGGCTTCTTGGCCTGGCTGTCCTTTTCAGCCTCTTCGCCTCCACCGAGGTCAAGCTGCCCCACGCTACCTTCGGCTGGTTCATCCCACCGGTCTCGCAGATCATCATCGCTGTCGGCGGCCTTGAACTCGTAAGGCACCTGGAGAGGGGCGCAGGCGCGGACTTCGTGTACATCCTAGCCCTGGCCGGCCTCGGCATCGGGAGCATCCTCTTCCTCTTCGTCGGCGCCAACGTCTACCACCGCTATCTTTTCGCGGAGCTCCCGGGACCCAAGATGGCGCCAACCGCAGCCATCGGTTTCGCCCCGACCGCAGTCATCGTAATTGCCCTTGCCAAGCTGGCAGGGGCCCAGGCCATTCCCAGCTTTGCCCACCCCGACAGCTCGCTGGGAGGCATGCTGGGGGTTCTTGGCATCACTGCCTGGGGCTTTTCGGCCTTCGGATTCCTCCTGGCGATCCTGGTGATTGGACGCGGTTTCAAGGCCATGCGCGCGCAGTTCGGACTTCCCTGGTGGGCGATGACCTTCCCCCTCGGGGCCTTTGCCGTAGCGACCGGCGCCCTCGGCAAGCTTCTCGGGACAAGCCTCTTCGACCCCATCCTCGTTGGCCTGACTGTGTTGCTCCTCATTGTGTGGACTGTCGTGGCTATCGGCACCCTACGCGGCATCGGAAACGGGACGATCTTTGCCCGCGACTAGGGGAGCGGACGTGACTAAGGGAGCGGACGTGAAGCCCCGTCTGCCGCGCGCGCGCCTCCGTCCCGCCCTGCGACCCCGTGCGCGGATGGGGCTCGCCTTTTCGGCGGCGGTCATGGTGGGCGGCTACTTTGTTCCGGAACTGGGACTCGCGGTGCCCCTCATCCTGGCGGTCGCCGTGATCTCGAACAGGCGGCGCACCAGGTGGATCTGCGCCGAGGCCTGTCCCCGTGGTCTCACACTCTCGGGTTTCATGGGACGCTTTTCCGCCTATCGCCAATTGCCGCCGTTTTTCCAGACGCTCGCCTTCAGGTCCATGGCCTGCGGAGTGCTCCTCATGGTCACCATGGGACAGGTCATGCGACATTGGCCCGATGCTGCGGCCCTCGGCCGGTACTTCTGGTGGGTCTGCGTGCTTACCTTCGCGATAGCCATCACAATGGCCCTTGCCTTCAAGCCTCGAAGCTGGTGCGCGGTCTGCCCGATGGGCACCTTGCAGAACACCATGGCGGGAAGAAGGTCTGTGGGCGGGGCGGCGTAGGCCCACCTCGAAGCCTGGCTCACGATCTTCCTTCGAAAATCCCTGCGCACGGTGACTCCCATCACAGTCGGTGTGGGCGTGGCGATGGTACTGTAGTGAAAAGGGAGGCCGGGAACACTCGGTCATCCCACTACGGAGGAATGGCATGGCACAGGAAATCACCTCGGCTGATTACGATTCAAAGGTCCTCAAGGCGAAGGGACTCGTCACAGTTGATTTTTTTTCGCAGGAATGCGCTCCTTGCGAGGCCCTTGCCCCCAAGTTCGAGTTCTTCGCCGACCTTTACCACGGTGAGATCGCCTTCTACAAGGTTTTCAGGCAGGGCGACCGGGCCCACTCGACGGAACTGGGGGTCAAGTCGAGTCCGACCCTCCTGTTCTACAAGGATGGGAAGGAAGTAGCGCCCCGACTCTCCGGAGCCATCAAGAAGAGCGAGATCAAGAAGACCCTCGTCGATGCCTTTGGCCTTCCCGACAAGACCCTCGGTACGCTCCGGAAAATCGAGGAAGTCGACCTCGCCATCATAGGCGCCGGGCCTGCCGGACTCACTGCAGGCATCTACGCCGGACGCGCAATGATCAACACCGTCATGATCGACCAGGGCAATCCCGGCGGTCAGGTCAACCTGACGCACATGGTGGCCAACTACCCCGGTACCGAGGCTGAGATCGGCGGCTATGCCCTCATGGAAAAGGTAACGAAACAGGCTGAGGAGTCGGGCGCGCGCATAGTCCGCTCAGCCGAGATCGTGCGCCTCGACCTCGCGAAAAAGGAAATCGACATCGACGACGACCGCCGCATCAAGGCCAAGGCCATCATAATTGCGACGGGCGCCAAGCCCCGCGAACTCGGCGTGCCGGGGGAGACAGCCCTCTTCGGACGCGGCATCTCCTATTGCGCGACCTGCGACGGACGCTTCTATGAGGGCAAGGACATCTACGTCATCGGCGGCGGCAACAGCGCCGTCGAGGAGACCCTCTTCCTCGCGGAGTTTGTCAATTCAGTGACCATGGTGCACCAGTTCGACGAGTTTCAGGCGAACAAGACCGCTGCCGAACAAGCCTTGAAGAACCCGAAGATCAAGGTGCTGTGGAGCCACGAGCCCCGCGCCTTCCACGCCGATTCGAACGGTTTTTCCGGCCTCGAAGTCGAGGACCTGAAGACCGGCCAGAGGAAGGTCTTGACGGGCGGTGCGGGAGTCTTCGTCTTTGTCGGCTACGTACCCCAGACCCAGCTCTTCGCGGGGCAGCTTCCCACGGACAAGTGGGGCGGCGCCGAGGCCGATCCCATGACCCTCGAGACAAAGATGCCTGGCGTCTTCATCGCGGGCGACCTCCGCTCCAAACCCTTCAAGCAGATCACGACCGCCGTTTCCGACGGCACGGTCGCGGCGCTGTCAGCGCAGAAATACCTGCGCTCGCTTGGAGCCTGAGGAACCAGCTATGGGAGAGCATCGTGACGAATCTCGCGTCTTCCATGGTCCGGGTGAAAGGCTCCGTGCG
>JBMOIK010000007.1:0-32898 GCA_049317365.1 Rectinemataceae bacterium
CACCGTTCACAAAGAACGTCGACTTGATGCCGCCGTCGGCGAGGACGGCGAGGGTCGAGACGAGACCCTCGGTGCCATCCAGGAGATCGAAGGTGAGGGCCACTTCGCGGCGCCTGATACGGGAGCCGTGGTCGAAGACAGCGCTTTCCAGGGGCTGGTCGCGGTCAGGGAAGGGGGCCCAGGTAGCCTTGGGGACCTGGAAGAGGGGCCGCGGTCCAAGGTTGCGGATCGCGCGGATCATCACATTGTTGCGGTAGGGTCCGGAGGCCAGGGCGTCGAGGTAGACCCTCCACTCGGTGGAGGTGGGAGTGATTTCGAGGTGGCCCGGCGTGGCAGCCTTCTCCCAGGCGGTAGGAGATGGTGCGACAGCGCCAGGAAGTATTTTCGAAGCTGCAGCTGCCTTGCCGAGGGCCGGTGCCTGCCTCCGGTAGCCTGCGGTGCCGATGGACGCGACCATGGTCCCGTCCTCGGTCCAGCCGAAGTCATCGGCGCGGGAGAGGGCGACTGGAGTGCGCGTGCCTGTAGCCGTATCCCAGACCTCGATGAGGTCCCGGCCAGCGACAACGAGGCGGCTATCGTCCCGCCAGAGAGCGTGGAGCGAATCGGGAGCATCGAGGATGGCCAACTGCTTCCAGCTACTGTACTCCCTCACCGTGACCCTCGACGCCCCGACAACCACGACCTTGCTCTCGTCGGGACTCAGCCTGATTTCGAAGGCATTGGCTGCGTCCAGCTCGGTTACCGGAGGCGCCAGGTTCAGGGCTGAGGGATCGGCCGGTGCCGGGAAGCGATAGGCTCCTGCGATCCCCGACTTTCCCCGAATCGTGTAGGTGAACACCGTGACATCCCCGCCAGTTGGCCACAGCACCGAACGGACGCGGGTTCCCCCCTGGAGGAAGAGGTGGGGAATAGCATTGACCTGGGCCTTTGTCCCGAAATCATCGGGGTCGAGGTAGACGAGGAAGAGGCTCCTCCCTCCCTTCGAAAAGATGATGCGCTTTCCATCCCTGGCAACCCAGTAGTCATCGAAATTGGGATCGAAGGGAAAGGGGATCTTCCCGGCGAGGGTACCCATCCCTGCTATGCCCTGGTAGAGGGCCTGGGTGAAGAACTCTGCCTGGAGGATTCGATACAGTGCGGTGCCCCGGAGGTACCACAGGCTTCCGTCCGCCGCCCAGCGCAGCGACTCGATCCTGCCCAGGCCGATGCGGCGGAAGGACTCATCGAGGATTCGGCCCGAGATGAGCTGCTCAAGCGAGTAATAGTACAGGGAGCCGCTCTTTGAGTAGACGAAATAGCGCGAGTCGGGAGACCAGCGGGCAGGCAGGCGATCGACCGAGTACTCGACAGACTCGATGGCAGTAGTCCGCGCACCCGAGCGGGAGTCGAAGAGCACGAGGCGGGCGTAGGCTGCGGAGACCGCCTCGGTCTCGAGGACCCAGATGCCGTCGGGGCTCGTCTCGGAGGGAGGGAGCTCTCCGAGGACGATCGGCGAACCGCGCTCGAAGGCGGGAAAGCCGGGCACCACTATCGGATTGCGGAGCTCCGCATCGGTGCGGAACAGGCCAAAGCGGTTTCGGATCTCGAGGCGCTGCCCCGAGTCCACAAGGCTCAGGGTCTCAGGATAGAAGGTGAGACTGCGGATGTCGCCGCTTGCTGGATCAGAGGCGAAGAGGGCGTCATACGAGCCGCCACCCGGCAATCCAGTGCGCGCGGCGAAGAGGAGGACCCCCGATTTCGAGAAGTCGGGTCCTCGGAACTCGACATCGGCAAAGAGGGGCGCGACCAGGGCGCCTGCGATGATAAAGCCCAGAATTCGTGCATTCATGTCATACCTACCCGGTTCATTATCGGCATATTGGCCTGAATTTCCTCATTCGAGGGGGACCTCGGCACCGGTCCCAGCCGCTGCTTCCGAGGCCACAAAGCCGTCTACGAGAAACGGCAATCTGACAGGCCGAGGTTGCATGCACCGAACTGTAGGGCCGACAGCCCCAGAGGACAAGGTGTCTCGTGGTTAGAGTTCCTCGATCAGGGCGCGGGCCCTCGCCACATGACACATTCTCCATTTTTGTCCTTATTGAATAATGCGGGGAAAAATTATAAACTTCCCCCCGCCCACCTATGGGCATCGCCCGCAAACGGGCGCCATCCCCAACTTTCCTTCCGCAAGGATATATAGCTATGTCCGACTCGACCAAGAAAATGGTGATGATCGATGGTAACACCGCCGCTGCCCACGTCGCCCACGCCGTGAGCGAGGTCATCGCCATCTACCCGATCACGCCCTCCTCCAACATGGGCGAACTTTCCGACGAATACTCGGCGGCAGGACGGAAGAACATCTGGGGGACCGTGCCCCAGGTCGTGGAAATGCAGTCCGAGGCCGGGGCCGCCGGCGCGGTCCACGGGGCCCTCACCACGGGTGCCCTCTCCACAACCTTCACCGCCTCCCAGGGTCTCCTCCTCATGATCCCGAACATGTACAAGATCGCGGGAGAGGCCACTCCCACGGTCTTCCACATCGCCGCCCGCGCCATAGCCGCCCAGGGCCTCTCGATCTTCGGTGACCACCAGGACGTCATGGCCGCCCGCCAGACCGGCTGGGCCATGCTCGCTTCCAACAATGTCCAGGAGGTCATGGACACGGCCCTCATCGCCCACGCGGCGACCCTGGAAACCAAGGTTCCCTTCCTCCACTTCTTCGATGGCTTCCGCACCTCCCACGAGGTGCAGAAGGTCGAGGAATCAAGCTACGAGCTCATGCGCCAGATGATCTCCGACGAGGCTGTCCGCACCCACCGCGCGCGTGGCCTCAACCCCGAAAGCCCGATGATCCGCGGCACGGCCCAGAACCCCGATGTCTACTTCGCCAGCCGCGAGGCAGCCAGCAAGTTCATCGCGAAGGTCCCCGAGATCGTGCAGGCCCAGTTCGACAAGTTCGCAAAACTCACCGGCCGCCAGTACCGGCTCTTTGACTACGTCGGCGCCCCCGACGCCGATCGCGTCATCATCGTGATGGGTTCAGGCAGCGATGTCGTCGAGGAGACTGTCAGCCACTTTGTCGCCACGGGCGAGAAAGTCGGAGTACTGAAGGTCCGGCTCTTCAGGCCCTTCAGCATCGAGCATTTCATCAAGGCTCTCCCCGCGACCACGAAATCCATCGCAGTGCTCGACCGCACCAAGGAGCCCGGAGCCCTCGGCGAGCCCATGTACGAGGACATCCGCACCGCGATCGGCGAAGCCATGGAAGGCAAGACAGCCGCGTTCAAAGCCTGGCCCACCGTCATCGGCGGCCGCTACGGACTCGGTTCCTTCGAGTTCACCCCCGCGATGGTCAAGGCGGTCTTCGACGAGCTCAAGAAGCCCCAGCCGAAGAACCACTTCACGGTCGGCATCAACGACGACGTGATGCACACGAGCCTTTCCTTCGACGAGGCCTTCCTCCTGCCGACCCCCGGCATCACCGAGTGCATCTTCTACGGCCTCGGCGCAGACGGCACCGTCGGAGCGAACAAGAACTCCATCAAGATCATCGGGGACGACACCGACTTCGGAGCCCAGGGCTACTTCGTCTACGACTCGAAGAAGTCCGGGACCTACACCGTCTCCCACCTCCGCTTCGGCCCAGGCAAGATGCTCAAGCCCTACCTTGTCGCCGCCGCCGATTTCATCGCCTGCCACAAGTTCAATTTCCTCGAGAAGCTCGACATGCTCGCCAACGCCAAGACCGGTGCCGTCTTCCTCCTCAACAGCCCCTACGCGGCCGACAAGGTCTGGGACGAGCTCCCCATCGAGGTGCAGAAGCGCATAATCGACAAGAAGCTCCGCTTCTACGTCATCGATGGCAGTGACCTCGCCGACAAGGCCGGCATGAGCGGCCGCATCAATACCATCATGCAGACCGCCTTCTTCAAGATCTCCGGGATCCTCCCCGAAGCCGACGCCCTGAAGCTCATCAAGAAGTACACGGAGAAGACCTACTCGAGGAAGGGCGCCGACGTCGTCGCCAAGAACATCGAGGCCATCGACATGGCCGGCTCCAACATCCACGAAGTCGTGGTCGGACGGGCGGACAGCAAGAAAAAGATGATCGCGCCCACCTCCGCGAACGCGCCTGCCTTCGTCAAGGAAGTCCTAGGCGAGATCATCGCCGCCCGCGGCGAAAAGATCCCCGTGAGCGCCCTTCCCGACGACGGAACCTTCCCTTCCGGCACCACCCGCTACGAGAAGCGCAACATCGCCGAGAAGATCCCCGTGTGGGAACCCGACCTCTGCATCCAGTGCGCCCAGTGCAACCTCGTCTGTCCGCACGCCGTCATCCGCATCAAGGTCTACCAGCCCGAGCTCCTTTCCAAGGCTCCCGCGACCTTCAAGAGCGCCGATCCCAAGCCCTTCTTCAAGGAATTCGCCGGCCAGAAGGTCACCATCCAGGTCAGTCCCGAGGACTGCACCGGCTGCGGACTCTGCATCGCTTCATGCCCGGCCAAGGACAAGGCCAACCCCAGCCGCAAGGCCATCAACTTCGGGCCCCAGACCGAGCTCCGCGTCGCTGAATCAGCCAATTGGGACTTCTTCATGTCCATTCCCAACCCCGACGTCACCAAGGTGAATCCCGCATCCATCGTCGGCACGCAGATCCGCCAGCCCCTCTTCGAGTTCTCGGGTGCCTGCGCAGGCTGCGGCGAGACTCCCTACATCAAGCTCATGAGCCAGCTCTTCGGCGACCACGCCGTCATCGCCAATGCGACCGGCTGCTCCTCGATCTACGGAGGCAACCTCCCGACCACCCCCTGGTCCCGACGCGATGACGGGAAAGGACCCAGTTGGGCCAATTCCCTCTTCGAGGACGCCGCTGAATTCGGCTATGGCATGAGCCTTACCGTCGAGAAGACATCCGCCTTTGCCCGCGAGATGCTCGGCGAATACAAGGGCAAGGGCGTTCCATCGGCCCTTGCCGACAGGATCATGGGCAACCCCCAGTCGAGCGATGCCCTCATCGAGGAGCAGCGCGCCAATGTCACCGAACTCAAGAAGGAACTCGCCAAGGTCAAGGAGGGCTGGGCAGCCAATCTCGCCTCCGTCGCCGACGAGGGTTTCGTGAAGAAGTCGGTCTGGATCATCGGCGGGGACGGCTGGGCCTACGATATCGGATTCGGCGGTCTCGACCACGTCATCGCATCCGGTCGCAACGTCAACATCCTCGTCCTGGACACCGAACTCTACTCCAACACCGGCGGCCAGGCCTCCAAGGCCACGCCATTCGGCTCAATTGCCAAGTTCGCGACCAGCGGCAAGGACATCGGCAAGAAGGACCTCGGCATGATTGCCATGTCCTACGGCTACGTCTATGTCGCCCAGGTCGCCCTCGGTGCCAACTACCTCCAGGTCATCAAGGCCTTCCGCGAAGCAGAGGCCTACGACGGCCCCTCGATCATCATCGCCTACTCCCACTGCATCAACCACGGCATCGACATGCAGAAGGGCCTGTCGCAGCAGAAGATCATGGTGGAGTCCGGCGTGTGGCCCCTCTACCGCTACGACCCCCGCCTCGTCGCCGAGGGCAAGAACCCCTTCCAGCTCGACTCCAAGGAACCCCAGAGCGAGAAGATCGCCGAGTACATGTACAACGAGGTACGCTTCAAGAGCCTCCGCGACTCCAACCCCGAACGCGCAGCCATGCTCATCGAGCGCCAGAAGACCCTCGTGGCGCGCCGGTGGAGGGAGTACAAGTACATCAGCGAGCGCCCGTTCTAACTAAGACTATCTGAATTGTGAGAGAGCCTCCCGTGAAGGGAGGCTCTCTTTTTCGGAAGGGGGAGCACCTAATTGTAAAGAGGGAACACTTATGAAACAGAGAGCATGTTCACGCGGCTCCCCCTGGCTTCGAAGTCCTCGGCTCGCTTTGCGAGCCTCCGGGCTTCTAGCGCGTTGCTATACTACGTTCCGCCACCCCCACTCTCTATTCGTTTGGCCTCAACTGGGCCGATGGAATAGTTACAAGTAGTTCAACTTCATCTATCAATCGAAATTCCGGTCGCTGTCCAGTAAGGGCAATGGTTTCTTCAAAGATGATCGGTACACCCTCCCCCCGTTTCTCCATCATGAGCTGCCTTCCGAGCGCGCCTTCGCTTGCATCAACCGGGCATCGTGCCAGCAGGCTCGTTATCAGCTCATTCCTCGTCGATTGACGCAATGGCATGCTGGCGATAGTCATGCTGTTCGGAATGGCTCCGGGTGAGTAGATTTCAAGCCGGTCGGGGAACATAAAGAATCTGATTTTGGAGCCATGCAGAGAATAGTCACGATGCGCGACAGCATTGACCACAGCCTCAAATATTGCCCTCAGACTGTACTGCGGGACTTCGACCCTTCCCGGATCTTTGAAGGCAGCAGTCTTCATATTGCGTTTCGCGAAGGCCATGCACTGCCGTACTTGCTCGTCGAGGGGACCCTTGATGGTCAAGGCATCTACCTGATAGTTGGAGTCTGCGGTGGCGCTACGGTAGGTGACTGCCTCGATGAGCGCGTTGCTCATGAAGTCGTGGGGTGATCTGGTGGCAAGAAGAACCCCCGAAACGGTAATGCGGGCGATACCGGAATCGTCATTGGCGATGAGCTTGAGCTTTTCAAGCGTAGTGTCGATTGTTTCGCTGGCAACACCTGCAAAGCGTTTCCAAAGTGATTCATCGAGGTCCATGATTGAGGTCCCGGGTACGGGTTGCTCGTCAAACCGGATGAGTCGCGTTTGGCTTCGCTGTTGAAAAAGCCTGGCGAGCGCTTCCGGGCTGAGCTCACGTTTCTTGTCGCCGAGGCGGTGGAAATAACCCCCTGGACTCTTGTGGACAAAAAGACTCCTGGGAATATCGACCTTCAGTACAGGTACGGAAATACCCATTTCATTTGGCAGTGTCATCTTCAAGATTCGCACATAGACACTAGGCTTGACGACATCGTTGACCAGCTCGCTCACCATAGCTTCGATGTTGTCCAGATGTTCGAGCGGAATGCCCTCGACCGCTCGCGACTTGTCGTCAATACCGAAAAGGAGTACGCCATCTGCCGAATTGGCAAAGGCTGCGATCTCATCGGCCAAGGAGTCGCGAGATAGCTCTGGCTTTGTTCCCTTAAAACGAACAGATTTGAATTCTATTGTCGAATCTTCACCCAGTCGTATCTTGGCGAGGAGTTCCTCAGGGCTATCGTACATCTATGTCCCCCATGCTAATTCGAGCATAGCGCTTTCTGAAGGCTTCGGTACCGCCTTCCATTATGGAGCAGATGCTTTTCCGAACATCAAGCTCCTGCAGGCAACCTTTTTCTTCGACTATTGTTTGTCCACTCTGTGCGGCGAGGGCATACACGTACTCGGCATCTCCGTTTACGACAATATTGGGATTGTGGGTTATGATAATGAGTTGCCTTCGCTTTTTGTTTTCCCGTATTTGCTCCACGACCAGGCTATAGATGAGGTGGTTGTCGAGGTCGTCCTCAGGCTGGTCGAGGATGAGGGGTTCCGTGCCCTGGGCAAGGATGAAGGCAAGTATCGCCGCAGTCTTTTGGCCTGGCGAACCCTGTTCAATGGGAGCATACTCGTTGCGCTCCGGATCTCTGAGATACTCTACTGCAATATTGTCCTCAGGGATCCAAAGATCGATCGAGTCAATTACCTCGGCTTGCAGCCTTGCGATGAATTCAGCGAATGGCTTTGAGTTCCCTTCCGGAACAGAGCCATTGCGCATCTCCAGGATCGCAGCCTTCAATTGTGCGAGAATCTGAGCATTCGTTTTCGTGTCAGAATCAGCGAAGAATCCCTTCGTGCCATCTTCGGTGCGAAGGTCTTTTCTGAAGGTTTCACCCTCGCGACCAATGAGCCGCCGGAACTCCAATTCAAGCCCTTCAATAGCTTGCCCTCGCTCCTGCAATTGCATTCGAACGATTGAAGTATCTTCAAGCGTATTTTTAAGGAAGGCCGCTCGCTTTTCAGACAATTCCTTCCGGTGCACATCAAAGTCACGAAGTCTGTCTTGTGCCTCTTGGTTAAGACTTGCGATTTGAGTATTCAGACTTTCGATTGCGATCAGTCTCGTTTCAAGCTGTTGTTTTTTCTGAACCAGCATTCCGTACTCGTCAGGATTACCAACACCTGCCGCTGAAAGGGTTATTACTAATTCTGCATATGTTCCGGTTGCAGTATCGAGCACTGATTTCCACGAGGATGCCGCTATCTCTCGCGAGAAGTCCGCCGGAATGCGCATAGCCTCGATCTTGATTTCCGAAAGACGCGCATTCAGGGCTTCGAGACGGTGCGATGCAACCTTCGCGAGTGCAATAGCTTCTCGTGACTCTGCATCCTCATCGAATAGAGAAGAGTTGATCGTATCGGATTCCAGCCTGATACCTTCAAGCAGGTCTGCGCTGGCACCGAGGGATCTTCCGAATGCATCAAGTTCCCGTCGTTGCGCTTGTCGTGTCTGGTACCCCTTGAGAATCGCTGCATTTTCGCCCGAACCCAGGAGGTGAAGTTTAGCGTCTACGTCCTCGAGTTCTCCACGCAATCGCATTTCCTCACCAATCTGCTGGCTGAGTTCTCGTGCTTGGGCCCGCAGCGTCCTGAATCGGGTTTGGAGACTATCTCGATGCGCTTTCCATTCCGCGAATCCTATTTCGGATGCCGCATCCACAATATCGAGAAGAGCTGCAGGGTTCCCGGCCATTTCATAAATCTGCTTTTGGCTGTAGATGCTCACCGGGAATCGAGTCGGAATTTCGCCGGGGCTTGCGACTTCGTTTCCAGTCTCATCAATCCTCAGAATCGAAGAACGTTGTCCATCATATGACCAGCCCAGGCGAAAACGCTCCGCTCCCAATTGGCATTCGACCGAGATGGCCGTCTCCAATCTGAGCGCTCCTTTGGCTTGGCGATTCTCCGGAACTCGCGCGAAGGCTATAAAGGCTTTTGTGACCTCGGAATCTGACCCCATCCGTTCTTTGAGGTACGATTCTCTCTTGAGCGCGATCCTAAGCATTTCAACAGCAGTTGATTTGCCTGTCCCCCTTCCGCCGATGATACAATTAAGCCAGGGACTGAAAGAAAGTCTGAGGGCTTCGCCATTTCCGCAGTAGCGCGCATTTTGGATTTCAAGGGAGCGAATGACAAAATCCGCCACCCGGTTGGGATCTCCTTGCACCTCATCATGGCGACGAACCGACAAGGCACCATCGAGCAGGGCGAGCCTAAGTCCCTCTATTGTTGGCTGACCCATCTTAACCCAGGTAAAGGCTTGGCCAACCTGACTTGGCATATGGGCATCACTGCCCACGATGGTAGTCCACGCGGTCTTGTGGGTCTTGTAAAGTTCCAAGGGCACGTACACAGGATCTCGAACCTCCATTGCGAAGATATGCGAGCTCATGAGCAAAGGGGGCAAAGAATGGCCATCTTTTAATTTGGCGAATAGCCCTGCTCCTTTGTCATCGACATGGGCAGGTATCGCTATTCCGCCTATTTCGTCGATCGTCTTCACCACTTCCAATGGCGACTTCGTTGTTGCACCGGAAGTCTCATCATAGAGGCAAGCTCCGCGAAGCGAATCGATATGCGATCTACCCTTTGTAGTGTCGAGAATAACGAGAAAATGAATATTGCCATGCACGGTAAGTTCCATGCCTGGGTAGATAGTCAATTCGCGAAACCCGACTGGACGAGCGTTAAGCATAGCTGCGTATTCGTCTTTTAGCCGATCTATCCAGGCTCCTGTGTTGTGGTCCGTGACAGCGACACAATCAATTCTCTTGGCCATATAGTCCAAAAGCCATTCGCGCGGCGTCCGGTTCTTAAGGGCAATATCGCCGTGGCCATAATCGTTAACCGATGCAGGCGTATGCGCATGAAAGTCAAACTTCCACCACCGCGCCCCCGCGAAGTCCCACCCGCTCATCGCTTCCCCCCATGCGTGGCCGAATCTTCTTTGCCGACCCCATACCCCGGCTCTTTTTCCGCCGCCACTTCGCCGTAAACCCTCACAGGCACTTCAATTGTCGCCGAGCCTTCAATAGTAGCCACTGGCCCCGAAGCAAAGGCCCCCGGCCAGCCCCCATGCCGCTCGATGACTATATCTATTTCTTTCATAATGCGTATCGTCTCCGAAAGTGCCACCACCACCCGCTGGTAGTGCCGCACATCTTCTGCGAGGAGCTTCCGCCCCTTCCGATCCTTGAGCCACTTCTCGCAGACCTGGTAGCCGCCGACGTGAAAGTTCCAGACCTCTTCGCGAACACCTCGGAAGCCGATGGACTGGGTTTTGTCGATCCAGACCGTCTCGTCCGACCAGGAGACCTTCTCGATCTCAGGCGCACACTGGCCCGTGTACTCGGTGATGAAGTCCTCGACCTTGGGTGACTCGAGGAGGTGGAGGGCGACGAGCTCCTCGCCGAGGGCGGCGAGCTCGCGGAAGAGGGGGAGGCTGCCGGGGAGGGGGAGGCGGGGGAAGTCACTCTTGAGGAACTCGGCGTAGCGGCTGCGGTAGGTGGGGCTATGGAAGACGGTATATGCGAAAGCTGCGATCTCCATACTTGAAATGGTATTTTTATTGCTTTCGGAATACGCGAGAATGTCTACCCAACGAAGCCCAAGAGCCTCGCTCCATCTTCTAGTCTCTATCCCATTCAAATTTGTACCAAGGTATTCCCCTTTGGCTTGCACCAAATCGCTTTCCCCTGCGTAGTTGAATATTGGGAAGTAGCTAATCTTTCCTTTGGTGCTGTAGAAGCAACGGTTGTTTACTATTAATCGGGAGACACCGATATGTGAAAATCCAGAATCAAGAGATACCTGCCGCATTGCAACCAATGCAACATTCTTCCCATAACAAAGATGCTTCCCTGCACTGAAGCTATTTGTTTTCAAGAGGTCCTTCCTGTAAAAACACCATCGAATATCGAAAGGACCGAAGAGAAACTCGCGAAAACGATTGTCAAACCCAGGATCTTTAGGTATTTCCTTTCTCTTTTCGAGCAGTACAGATCCCCATCCTTCCGCTACTGAGTATTGATTTCTGACACTTTCAATCCGATCAGTGCAGAAACTCAATATTTTATCTACAAGCTCCTGTTTTGTGAATGCAGTGAGTATCTCATCTCGACCAGATTCGAAACCTGTAGAACTAATACCCAGCAATTCCCGCACAGACGTGTGGCATTCGTACTCCTTGGCCAAGTTCACATCTTCTTTCTTGAATAGGTAATTGGGCGAGCGAGGAATAATTGAATTGGCGATTGTAAAGACCTCTCGGTGGTTGAGTAGATACTGGTATTTTTCTTGTGCGCTGCCTTTTATGTCAGCGCGTCGTGCGCACCCTTTCCTGCCTTTTTCATTCAAAACCTCACTTCCACGGGCAAGCAAGGCAATAGCTACTCCGTGTTTAATTTCGAAGACGTTTTCATCTGTCCGCCCTTCCGCCGCTATTTCACGCTTGTCACTATCGCCATGAAGATCAAGAATGATTACTTTCGTGAAGGTTTCGAGCAAGTGAGAGCGTAACCCTCGTAGGGTGATAGCCTCCAAGTATGCATTATTAGTCACCATGCCCATGATACCGCATAGTAATTCGATTCTGGATTCGGCAAACCGAAGGAATTTTACATAGTCATCATTTAGGTTTTTCTCGAACTGAAGCGCACCTTTTTCCTTTATTGGCTTGCCATCGACAAACCTATATGGATCAATGGTGCTACGAATGTAAGGATCCATATTCGCAGATACTCCCGAATACGGGGGATTCCCCACCACCACGGTAAACCTTCTCTTCCTCTTGACTTCATTCACCGCCTCTGCCTCATGCGCCAAGGCTGGCAGCATTGCCTCCAGTCGGCCTTGCTGCAGGTCGGTGGCCGGCTCCAGCGCATTGGTGAGATAAATCCTCGCCCGCTCCTCGCTTTCGAATCGATACCCCGTCTCATGTAGCTTGAGTCCCACCTTGAGGTGGGCGATGGCATAGGGGGCCATGAGGAGCTCGTAGCCGTGGAGGCGGGGGAGGAGTTGGCTGGGCACGTACTCGTTCCAGAGGCGGTCAATCTCCTTGACGCTCTTGCCCTTCCATTTCGCCAGTAGAGTCTTATGAATTATGTCGATCACTTCGACAAGGAAGGTGCCCGTTCCGGTGGCGGGGTCGAGGATTTGGACAAAGCCCTGGTCGGGGCTCACGCCCTCAGGAATCTTGATGTCCTTGTTGCGACTGGCCATTTCGCCCCAGGTAGTTGTGTCTGCCAAACCATCAGCGAGGCCGAATTCGCTCCTAAGGAGCTCGTCCACCGAGCGCACGATGTAGGAGACGACGGGACGGGGCGTATAGAAGACGCCGCGGCTCACCTTCTGCTTCTTGTCGTAGGCGGCGAGGAAGTGCTCGTAGAAGTGGATGACGGGATCTTCCTGGGGATTCTTGTCGCCGAAGTCGCGGAGGACGGCGTCCATATGGGTGTTCGGGCTGTCGAGGAGCTCGATGACCTCGCCGATGCCGAGCTCGTCGAAGTCGATGGCAGCCTCGCCCTTGCCCCTTTTGCCACCGACCTTGATAAAGGTTTCCATAAGGTCACGAAGGAAGGGATTGGTACGAAGGTGGCCGGAAAAATCCTCTGCTGTTTTTGACTCGGGATCAGCGATACGCGCCGAAAGGAGTCCATAGGCGATGGTCTGCGCGTACATGTCGGCGAAGCCTGCAGGCGTGAGGTCGTGGACGAGGGACTCCTGAAAGGCTTTCATTAGGCGTGTGAGCTTGCCGCGCTCAGTCTCGATAGCCAAGGCACCAAGGATGCGGTCGCGGATGGCGCGGGCGAGGGTGGCGAGGCGGAGTGAGAGTTCCTTCGCAGTACTGATGACTTCGCGGTGGCCGAGGGTAAAGGCACCGCCCCACTGCTGGCGCCAAGCCTCGAGATCGCCTTCGTCGCCAGGCCAGGAGAGGTGCTCGACGAGTTCCTTGGCAACCTGGTCGAGGTGGAGGGGCGTATCCTGATTGTCCCAACCGAGGACCTTGAGCGAGGGCAGGCCCGCGCCCTCGCCTTGTAGCGAAAAATGGGCAAAGGTGATGTTCCGTTCCTCGCCCTCACCGTAGTTCGAGATGAAGAGGAGGTCGTCCATTGACCAGGCTGTACGCTCAGCTGCGTTGGCCGAAGCACGCTTCTTGAGGGTCACCTGGCCGAGGATGCGTCGGAGGGCGACGACGGGAAGGCGCTTGGGTTCGAACTCGACAAAGAAGATGCCCCAGGGCTGTTTGGTCGAGAGGGGGCGGAGACGCTTGATCTTCCTGATTTTGGCAGCATTGTGACTGTCGATGCCGAGCTCCTCGGCGGTGTAGTCGAAGGTAAGATCCTCAAAGTCCTCACTCTTGATGGGCCAGTCGAGCTCGTCACGAAGGTACGTAAGCAATTGCTTGAAATGTTTGATGTCCCTCAAAGCCGCCTTGTGATCGGTCGCCATGTTTCACTCCTCGTTTAGTTCCATCCAGCATTTAAGTATGGGTTTGACGCCGACAGGAGCGTCGACACGCTTCAGGTAGCCGTTCTTGATGTGCTTTTCGAGCTTTGCACGTGCATCCTTGAGGACGAGCTGGTCGATCAGGCAGTGGCGGGGCGTTTCAGGCTTTGACCGTATACGCTCCGCAATCTCGCTCGCCTCCTCGAGAATGTCGCCGCGTGCAAGGGTGTAGAGGTACCAGCGTGTCATGCCAGCCGCCTCTGTGAACTCCCCGCTTTCCTTGTCGAGGGCCGGAAGGGCATAGCAGAAAAAGATTCCCCGAGCAGCACTCGCGCCCTGCCGCTTGCCGCTGAACAGGAAGCCCGGGAGGGCATCGAGCCGCTTCCCAAGCTCCGTATCGCCCGCAAGGAGGTCCTGGTATTCGAGTTGGAGATCCTCGAGGGCTGTGGTTTCGCCCTCGTAGCCCTCATTGAACTCGCGGAGAGCATCGTAATCGTCATCAGGTGTGAGGAGCTTCCGCCCCTCGATGCCCATGGTCTTCGAGATCATGAGGGTCTTATGGGTCACGGTCCGATAGAGCGAAAGGAGGACGTTCAGTTCTTCCGGTGGGAGGAAGTTCCAAAAACGCACGATTCCCCGCATGCCCTTTACCTCGGGATGGTCGTCGACTAAGGCGGCTTCGGTATCAGGATTCATCCTGCGGTCGACACGACCAATACGTTGCATCAGACGGACCGGGTTCCAATGGATGTCATAATTGATCATGTAGGTTGCGTCTTGGAGGTTAAGGCCCTCGGACAGGACGTCGGTGGAGATGAGGACGCGTATTTCCTTTTTGCCCGCAGCCGCAAGCTCGGCGCTCGTCGTGCCGTTGTAATAGGGCGAAAATCGCCTGATAATCTCTCCCCTGTCCGACTTCGAGAGGCTGTCCACCTCTTCGACACCATCGATGCCAGCCTTCTTGAGTTCCCGCTGTAGGTAACGTGCAGTGTCGGCGAACTCGGTGAAAAGGAGAACCTTGCTCTCCTTGAGCACCTTTGTTTTTAGCAATTTGACAAGACTTTGCAGTTTATCGTCATGCTTCGGATCGAATTTCCGCGCCTCTTCCAAAAAAGCCACGAGGTTCTCGAGGTCGAAGTAGGTTTCCTGGAGCATCTCAGTAACATCATAATTAGTTCGCTCAAGTCTCTCGGCCGCTTCGAGGAGTTCCGGCGTGACGATATCCTCGTCTTCTTCCCCATCGTCCCGATCATCTGCCCAGAGCTCTTGTTGAAGTTCATAGGCGAAGCCGAGCGTCGTAGCATGCTGTGCCTTCCACTTGGAAAGCCTGCGCTTCTCGGATTCGGTCTCGCTGTTTTTTTCGATGAAGGCGAGCATCTTGGCGAGCAGGCGCTCGCAGGAGAGTTCGAAAGCCGTGACAGAACTTTCGAAGCGCTTGAGGAATTGGGTCCGAATGAGGGAGACCACCTGCTGGCGCCGTCCGACGGCCATCTCATCCACGGCAGGACCATGATACCAGAGCATGTTGTACTGGTCGTACATGGCGAGCGTGAAGAGCGGGTTGTTTTTCTTGAATGCCTCTTCGAATACTTCCAGGAGGTGGCCATAGCTTTTGCTGATCGAGTACTGGGCGACTTCGGGTGACTTACGCTCGGGGAAGGCGGCGCTTGCCCCCTTCTCGCGGAGCTGACTCGCCCGCGCGTAGGCGCGGCTCCGCTGCACGACAAGGGTTCTGAAAAGCGCGTCGCGCTCGAGAAATTCCGTGGCCCCGAAGAGTTCCTCGGAATAGTCGGCCGTGTCGTTTCCCAATTCCTTTTTAAGGTCGCGCTCCAGCTTGTTGAAATGGGCTGTCAGGTTGTTGATGCCGAGAGTTCTCGAGAAATAAGCCTCATCGCGCCGGGTAAAGAGCTCGGCCATGTGCCGAAAATCGGAAAGCCGGTTATTAATCGGGGTAGCCGTAAGCATAAATATTTGCTTTGTTCTTGCGACGCGATCAAGAAGTTTGAATAGTTGGTAGTATCGCGATATTTCAGTGCCGTCCTCACCCGAGGTGCCGAGGTTTCGGAAATTGTGCGCCTCGTCGACGATGACTATGTCCGCCTGTTCGGCGATGCGGGCGAAGCGTTCCGGGAAATCTCCCTTGCGATTGAGGTCGGTCTGACTGAAGATGGCCAAGCTTGAAAAATCACCGGTACCACCGATATGGGACAGGTACTTCTTTACATGGGGAAGCCAGACCCCGTCGCGGGCAGACTTAGGCGCGAAGAGGACGACGCGTTTGCCCTCGTGGGCGACGAAACGCTCGATCAGCATAAGTCCCACGAAGGTTTTGCCCAAGCCCACGCCGTCGCAAAGGAAGGCGCCCCCGTGCTGGCGGGATATCTTGATGAGGAACCAATAGGCTTCTTTTTGGTAGCGATCGAGACGTGGAAATAGCTTTGACCTGGCTTCTTCCCATTCGTTTGCAGTGAGTGCGTGTCCCCGGAAGTATTCTTGCAGCGCCTTTGCGTATACTTCGAAGGGACTGTACTCGGCGATGTGTCGCTCGATCACGTGGAGCATTTCAGGAGTAATATCCTCGGCGTCATCCCAATGCCTGTCGCACCAGTCCTGCACTTGATGCACCGGTGGCCCCATGAGCTGGACGTTGAGCTCGATGTTTTCCGTCAGGCCGGGTTTGCTGAGGTTGGATGATCCAACCAATGCGTTGGATCCGATGACTTCGAGCCTGGAATGTGTGATAAAAGCCTTGGCGTGGAATCTGCCCTTTTTATAGACGCGGCAGAGGATCTTGCCACGCTTGATCGCCTCGACTATTGCGGGCACACCGTTCAAGAATTCATTCGCGTTCTTTTCCTCTTCGATGCTTTCATCCAGTCTTTTCTTTATCGAACCTAGCGCCGAAATAAACGCCTGTTTGGTTCGTAACGTGCTTTCTTCGCCCATCAAGACCCGAATCTCATCGACCTTCTGCCAGGCTTCTTCCATCGCCAAAAAACCGCCGATCTCGAAATTACCGGTCGCGATGTCGAAGCGCTTCGAAATTTCACACCATTGTTTGAGGTAGTCCGCGACAGTCCATCCTCCAGGACTGTTATCGACTATAAGGAGTTCGTTGGGCTTGAGGGACTCTATCATGTATTTGCTCGCCCATGGGCCTGCCCGGTCTCAGCGGCAGGCCCCAGCCGCACCCAGGAGTCAACCTCGGATTTCTTGAATTTCCAAAGCCGGCCGACCCTATGCGCGGGTAGGGACCGTTTCCCGATCCACAAATAAATAGTATCTCGGGTGACACCGAGATACGTGGCAATCTCATCAACCGAAAGCCATCGGTCTTCCATGATACATCTCCGTTTCCAATAATGTCGGCTAAAGCAGTTCAAAAAAGGAAAAAATGGGTATCAACCTGAAGAATAAGGTGAATACCGGTAAGGCGCAAGAGAAAACACATGCACTTGATCGTTGCCAAAGCCAAAAGTACACATTATATGGTGGTGTCGCTAGCGAAGAGCGCTCCTAATGGAGTAGGTCTTGCATCTTGCATAGCGACGTCGATATTATTATTGCACTTCTCAAGCGATGTCATCACAAGAGAGGCACTAGAAATGGTGACGCCCGACGGACTAGGTCGGGCGTCGAACAACGTCATCTGAGGGAGCGACGCTGTCTTGGGTAAGTCAGCATAAGCCCGGCCCCCGGTAGTGTCAATTTCCAATAAATCAGACACCCGAGCTACGGTAAGGTCGCAACCTCCCATTCCGAAGGAGGCCATCATGGCCAGCAAGCAGACATCTTCAAAAGCCGCAAGTGCTGCAGGCAAGGTGCTGAGCAACCCGAATTCTACCAAGGCTGAAAAAACCGCTGCTGCGAGCGCATTGGCGCAAAAGGAAAAAGGGAAGAAGTAGCCCGCGCGAGGGATCGAAGCGACTATCCTTTTGCGCGTTGTGCAAGGTTCCGGGCGGGCTCGAAGAGAACGCCTCAAAACCAAGTTCTGCGCGCGAAAGATAGTCGCGGAGAGCCCGGTCGGCGGCGCGGACGAAGGGTAGGCGACCGCGCTCCAGAATCCGCGCCGCCGACGCGCCTAACCAATAACGAATGGCCTGGCCTTCCGCGAGGCCGAGCGCAGCTTAGCGAGCGAAGCGAGCGTTAGGCCTACGAGGGCCCCTCGATCATCATCGCCTACTCCCACTGCATCAACCACGGCATCGACATGCAGAAGGGCCTGTCGCAGCAGAAGATCATGGTGGAGTCCGGCGTGTGGCCCCTCTACCGCTACGACCCCCGCCTCGTCGCCGAGGGCAAGAACCCCTTCCAGCTCGACTCCAAGGAACCCCAGAGCGAGAAGATCGCCGAGTACATGTACAACGAGGTACGCTTCAAGAGCCTTCGCGACTCCAACCCCGAGCGCGCGGCCATGCTCATCGAAAAGCAGAAGACCATGGTCGCCCGCAGGTGGAGGGAGTACAAATACTTAGCTGACAGGACCTTCTGAGTTTCTCCAAGTACTAGACATATCTGAATGGCGAGAGGGCCTCCCGGCAAGGGAGGCCCTCTTTGTCGTGGCAGGGATGCTGACTTTGGCCCTCAGTACATCCTCAGTTCCGGAATCGATTTCGCCATGTTGGTGAAGTCCCTGTCGTTGTGGAGGAGGAGAAGGTCATTCTCGATGGCTGTCTTGGCGATGAGAAGGTCAATCGTGCTGCGGATCGTGATTCCCGACATGCGGCAGACGAAGTTGAAACGCAATAGTTGGCTGAACCTTTCAGGAAATCGATGAGGACCGAGGTATCGACCAGGATCATTCCGTCGTTCTCGGCGACGAGGCTGTCATCCAGAACGATGTTGGTTCGCACCATACAGCTCCTAATGTGCATGGTAGTACACCGATAGCGCTGGGGCAAGTTCCGGCTTTACCCCAAAAGCATCCACCCGCATGAAAAAGCCGTCCAGGGGCATTCCCGGACGGCCCGGCGCACATGCGCCTAACTACATCCATACTCGTCCCCATCCCCTACCTGGGAAAGGGACGGGATTCTCAGACCTTGCGGGCCTTGTACTTCGTGTGCAGCAGTCCGTGCGAGAGATGCCCGAGGGGCTTGCCGAGGAAGTCCGCGTAGAGGGCTCCGATGGCCGGGTTCTCGTGGGATTTCCGGATCGGAAGCCGGAGATCCTCGACGTACATGGCCTTGTTGCGGCGGAGGCGCTTCGCCGCGTCGATGTTGACGGGCTGTCCGCCTCCACCGATGCAGCCACCCGGACAGGTCATGACTTCTATGAATGCGTAGGGACTATTTCCGGCGGCTATCTCCTCGAGGATGATGCGGGCCTTGCCGAGGGTGTGTACCACCGCGACACGGACCATTGTGCCGTCGAGGTCGACCTCCGCTTCCTTGACCCCCTCGAGGCCGCGCACGGCCGTGAAGTCGAGGGAGGGGAGGCTCCGCTTGGTGACAAGTTCGTAGACTGTCCGGAGCGCGGCTTCCATGACACCGCCTGTGGTGCCGAATATCGTCGCAGCGCCGGTCGAGCGTCCAAGGGGATCGTCAAAGTCTTCTTCGGGAAGCGTGGCCAGGTCGATGCCTGCGCCCCGGATCATCCGGGCGAGTTCCCTGGTCGTGAGGGCCCAGTCGACATCGGCAAAGGCCTTCTCGGGGGCAGCTCCCTTTTCCTTCCACCACTGCCAGGCTCCCACCATCTCGGGCCTTCCGGCCTCGCGCTTCTTGGCCGTGCAGGGCATGATGGACACAACTCCGACATTCGCGGGATCCAGGCCGGCCTTCTCGGCCCAGAAGGTCTTGGCTATCGCCCCGAACATCTGCTGGGGGCTCTTGCAGGTCGACAGGTGGGGCAGAAGCGCGGGATAGAAGGTCTCGATGAATCCGATCCAGCCCGGAGAGCAGCTGGTGATCATCGGGAGGGTACCGCCGCCGGAGATGCGGGCGAGGAGCTCACTGCCCTCCTCCATGATGGTGAGGTCCGCGGCGAACTGGGTGTCGAAGACCTTGTCGAAGCCGAGCCGGCGCAGGGCCGCGACCATCTTGCCGGTGACGAGGGTCCCTGGTTCCAGCCCGAGCGCCTCACCGAGGGAGGCGCGGATGGCGGGGGCCGTCTGTACTACGATGGTCTTTTTCGGGTCGGCCAGGGCGCGCCAGACGGCGGCAGTCTCGTCGCGCTCTATGATGGCGCCGGTCGGACAGACGACCGAGCACTGGCCGCACTGGACGCAGGGGCTCCCCGCCAGGCCGCGGTCCATGAAGGCCGCGATGCGCGTCCGCGAGCCACGGCCGGCGAAATCGATGGCCGACACGGTCTGGACTTCGCGGCACACGGCCACGCAGCGCCCGCAGAGTATGCACTTGTCGTTGTCGCGCACGAGACCCGCGACACTCCGGTCAATTGGTAGCTTCTTCTTCGTTCGGGGGAAGCGGATCTCCCGGATGCCGAGGCGCTCCGAGAGGCTCTGGAGTTCGCAGGTCCCGTTCCTCGCGCAGGTGAGGCAGTCCTGGGGGTGGTTGGCAAGGATGAGCTCGACCGCCGTCTTCCTGGCCCGAAGGACCCGGGGTCCGGTGGTGTTGACCTTCATGCCCTGTGCGGCCTTCTGCACGCAGGAACGCATGAGCGAGCGCGCCCCTTCGACCTCCACGAGGCAGACCCCGCAGGAAGCGTTGGAGGACACGCCCTCGAGGTGGCAGAGTGTCGGCACGAAGGCCCCCGCGGAGGCGCAGGCCTCAAGGAGGCTCGTGCCGGCCGGCACGGCGGTCTCCTGTCCATTGATTGTCAGTGTTATGATGGTATCTTTCCTGTCGTTCATGTCATCCCCCCTCATTCCTCGATCGCGGCCACGCTGCGGTGGGCCTCGGCCTCGGGCACAGGCGCCGAGAGCGGTAGCCTCGAGCGCTTGCGGACGTCGCAGCGGAGGCAGCGGTCGGCCTCGATGCGAGCCTGCTCGCCCGTATAGCCCCGCGATATCTCCACGAAGCTCCTCACCCTTTCATGGGCAGAGAGCTGCGCAGGCCTGCCAGCCTTGGCCGAAGCGGTCTCCAGGGGAATCTCCATGCGGTACTCGAAGTGCCTGAACAGGCTCGCCCAGCGGCTGTCCGATGGGGTCCTTCCAATTTCCGTCATCAAGCCACCGGTGAGCTTGAGGTCGATGAACTTCGCGGCGCGCTTGGCCAGTCCCATGGCCTCGGAAGCGGTGGCCGGACCGGTGACGACATCACCCGCGGCCCAGATGGACGGCGCAGCCTCGAGGGTGAAGGGATCGACGATGATCCTTCCGTCCTTGGTCTTCTTGATGCCGAGGTCCTCGACTCCGGGGACTTCCACACGCTCGCCCACGGCCACGATGACGGCCGTGCAGGGAAGCTCGAAGCACTCGCCCGAGGGCTCCGGTATGGGCCGGCCGCTCCAGTCGATCGCGCCGGGCTTCATCTTCTCTGCCTTCAGCGCACGGACGCGGCCGTTCTCGCCGATGAGGATCTCGACGGGCCGTGTCATCGCGAGTATCTCGATTCCCTCCTCGAGGGCGCCCTCGAGTTCGTCGATGTCCGCAGGCATGTCTCCGCGTGCACGGCGGTAGATCACGGTGACCCGGGCGCCTTCGCGCACTGCCGAACGGGCGGCGTCGATGGCGGAGTTCCCTCCACCGACTATGATGACTTCATAGCCGATCGGCGGCTTGCTGTCCGAGGCGATCGCGGCGAGGAAGTCGCAGCCGGCCATGACACCGGGAATATCCTCGCCGGGAATGCCGAGGGGGATGGAACTGTGGGCTCCTACCGAAATGAGGACCGCGTCGTTGCCTTCGCGGAGTCTCTTCCAGGAGAGGTCCTTTCCTATCCTTGTGCCCATCACGAACTCGACCCCGAGCTTCTTGATGAGGGCAGTCTCCTTGGCGAGGACGGAACGCGGCAGGCGGTAGGCGGGGATGCCCCAGCGCGGGATGCCGCCGATCTCGTCGGATGCGTCGTAGACGCGGACACGGTGGCCGAGGCGGACCAGCCAGAAGGCTGCCGCGAGACCTGCGGGACCGGCTCCGACGATGGCGATGTTCTTTCCCGTCGGCGGCAGCTTCTCCTTTACCAGACGTGCGTAGACGGCCTTTTCCCGTCCCAATTGGTACATCGTGTCGGCAAGGTAGCGGTGGATCTCGCCCTGGCCCACCGGCTCGTCGAGGGCATCGCGCCTGCAGCGCATCCTGCAGTGGAAGCGGCAGATGCGTCCGATGGTGCCGGGGAAGGGGTTCTCGCGGAGGGTAAGCTCGAAGGCGTCCTCGATGCGGTTCTCCTTGAGGAGCTGGAGATAGCCGGGGATGTTCATGTGGAGGGGGCAGGAATTCTCGCAGAGGGCGTGGTAGAGGTCCTCGCAGACCCCCGCCTCGCAGCGTTTCTCGGTGATATGACGTTCGTACTCCTCGCGGAAGTACTGGAGCGTCGTGAGGACCGGGTTCGCGGCGGTCTGTCCAAGGCCACAGAGGGCCGAGTCGCGGATGGTCTCTGCGAGGTCCTGGAGGAGGTCGAGGTCCTCGAGCTTCGCCTCTCCGGCGGAGATGGTCTGGAGTATGCGGTGCATCTGCGCGAGGCCCTCGCGGCAGGCTGTGCACTTGCCGCAGGACTCGCCCGCGGTGAAGCCCGTGAAGTAGCGTGCGACGTCGACCATGCAGTTGTCCTGGTCCATGGCGACCATGCCGCCCGAACCCATGATGGCACCGATCTTCGCAAGTTCCTCGTAGTCGATGGAAGTCCCGAAACCGGTCGCCGGGATGCAGCCGCCCGAGGGGCCACCCGACTGGATGGCCTTGATGCGCTTGCGCGGACCCGCGCCGCCGCCCATGCCGTAGATCATCGATTCGAGCTTTGTGCCGAGGGGCAGCTCGACGAGGCCGGTATTCTTGACCTTGCCGACAAGGCTGAAGACCTTGGTACCCGTGCTCGTCTTCGTGCCGTGGCCCGCGAACCACTGCCCGCCCTTGGCTACGATGAGCGGAATATTGCACCAGGTCTCGACGTTGTTGATGTTGGTCGGTGCTCCCTCCAGGCCGCGCTCCGCCGGGTAGGGGGGACGGGGCAGGGGCCTTCCAGCCTTGCCCTCCGCGCTCGCGATGAGGGCTGTCTCCTCGCCGCAGACAAAGGCACCTGCGCCAGAGACGATCTCGATGTCAAAGCCGAATTTCGAACCAAGTATGTCCTTCCCCAGGAGACCGGCGGCGCGGGCCGCGATCACGGCACCGCGGAGGCGCTCCACTGCCAGCGGGTACTCGGCCCGCACGTAGACGATGCCCTCGGCCGCGCCGGTGGCGTAGGCACCGAGGGTCATGCCCTCGACCAGGGCATGGGGATCGGATTCGATCTCGTTGCGGTTCATGTAGGCGCCAGGATCACCCTCGTCGGCGTTGCAGATGAGGACCTTATGGGCGCCGGGAGACCCGGCTTTGGCGAGCATGTCCCACTTCTTCCAGGTCGGATATCCTGCTCCACCACGGCCGCGAAGTTGGGCCTTCTTTACCTCCTCGATCACGCCAGCACCATCCATGGTGCCGAGGGCCTTTTCAAGCGCAGAGTAGCCTCCCACGGCCAGGTACTCCTCGATGCTTTCGGGGTCTATGAGGCCGGCGTCGCGGAGCACGAGCTTGAGCTGGCCCTTGAAAAAGGACAGCTCATTCCAGTTGGGAAGAAAGGCGTAATCGACGCCGAAGTCGGTCTTCGAGGTGTAGAAGTCCCAGGACTCGATCTTGGCTACGGCCTTGTGGGCCAGGCGGTCGAAGGAAGCGTCGTCAGCCACCGCCTCGACGAGGCGTTTCGCCCGTGCGGCCCTGACCTCGGTGAAGAGGAGGAGGGGTTTGCCGGGCCGGTAGGCCATTACCAGGGGCTCCTCGGCGCAAAAGCCGAAGCAACCGACCCTTCGGAGCATGACCTCCGACTTCATCCCTTTTATCTCCTTCGCAAGGGCCGCGAAGAGTTCCTTTGCCCCATTGCCAATGCCACAGGTCCCGAGGCCGACAGAGAGGGCTGGAGTCGCGGGCAGGACCCTCGCGTGGCCAGCCTTGCGCAGAGCCTCCAGTTTCTTGGTGGCGGTGCTCATTTCGGGCCTCCCTTCCGGAGCTTGGCGAGGGCGGAAACAAGACGGCCCACCGTCATGCGGGACATCATCTCTCCGTCGATTTCCACGACCGGCGCAAGGGCGCATTGCCCGAAACAGGCGACGGTGCGCACCGAGGCAAAGCCGTCGAGGGTTGTGGCGGAGTTTTCCTCTTCCTCGCGGAAGCCCTCGATGCCGAGGCGGTCCACGGCTTCCACGAGAAGTTCGAGGGAGCCTCGCGTGTGGCAGGCCGTGCCCCGGCAGACTACGACCGAGTGGAGTCCCTGGGGTTTCAGGTTGAAGTACGAGTAGAACGTGGCGACGGAGTAGACCTGGGATAGCGGGAGGTCGAGGCCCTCGGCGATCTGCCTCAGGCATATCTCCGAAAGGTAGCGGTGCTCCTCGAGCCCCTGGGCCTCTTCGAGTATCCCTAGAAGGGCTCCGGGCCGCCCCTGCTTTTTCTTGATGATCGCATCGAGACTGTTGCGCTCGACGTTTTTTACCTGGGCCTGACTCGCCGCGGACATGATGCCTCCCTAGGAAGATGATTGGGGTCGGAACGCCGTAAGTCATCAGGATAGCATTAAGATAAATATATATCAATATATAAATACTCAGAAAATCGCACTCACTAAGCATTTTTTTCGCTATGTTTGGTATGGATCATGCTGCTCAATAGATGCTCGGGGTGAGGGGCCGTGGTTGGAAATGGCCCGTTTTGCGCTTTGGAGACCTGGCGTGATTCCTGCTAGAGGAGTCAGGGCCGATTGACGGCCGGAAGCACAGGGAGTAGCTTCCTTTTAGGTGTATATTTTAGTTTACTGATTAGCAGCAACAGGGACCGGCGTGGGATCATGGCGCACCGTGGAACCTTTGTTTTACCATGAGGGCCTTTTCTACATATAGGAGGAAGACCATGAACCGATTCAGCATTGCGTCACTCGCGCTCGCTGGCCTCATCCTTGTCGGTTGTGCTACCTGCACGGACGCCTTCAAGAAGCAGATCTCCGAGCAGGAGGGAACCATAGCCAACCTGAAAAGCCAGCTTGAGGAGCAGGACCGCGTCGGGATGACCGATCTCAGGAACCAGGTTGCGGCGCGTGACGGAAGCATCCAGGATCTGGAGGCCAAGCTCGCCATCTCGCAGAAAAGCCTTGACGACCTTGCCCAGAAGGTCGCTGCGCTCCAGGCCGATCTCGATGCGTACATGCCATTACAAGCCAAGGTTGCAGACCTCCAGTCGGAGCTGGCTGCCAAGGATTCGACGATCGCGCAATATGCAGCAGGAGATTCCAAGCTCCAGGACCTCCTCAAGCGCTTCGACCAGGTCCAGAAGCAGCTCAGCGAGCTCCAGACCCTGCTTTCAGCACGGGAGGCTACACTCAAGGACCTCCGGCAGCAGGCTGCGATCAAGGACTCGATGCTCAAGGATCTCCAGGACCAGAAGTTCGCCAGCGAGTCCCAGATAGCCAGGCTGACAAATGACGCCGACCAGGCGGTGCTCCGTATCAATGCCTTCGAAAAGCAGAGCAAGGACCTCGCCTCGCGGCAGTCCGAACTCGATGCCCTCAAGGCGAAGCTCACCGAACTCCAGAAGACGAACGCAGGCCTCCTTTCCGACCTCGAGGCCTTCAAGACGGGCAATACCCGCAACCAGGCCTCCTACCTCTCGCAGATCAGCTCCCTCAACAAGGACAAAAGCGCGCTTCAGGACCAGGTCGACACGCTGAGCAGGAAATACAACGATGCCATCGAGCAACCTGCCCGCGACCTCGATTCACGGGTCTCGGAGTTCAAGAAGATAATGGCCGAGCCCATTGCCAATGGAAACGTCGAGATCAGGCGCTACAGGGATGTACTGGTCATCTCGGTCAAGGACTCCGTCCTCTTCCCCCCCGACAGCGCACGGCTCCAGCCCGAGAGCATCGCAATCCTCAAGGCCCTGTCGCAGGTCTTCAAGCTCATGCCTGACCGCATGGTGCGGGTCGAGGGCAACACGGCAGTGGCGATCTCGAGCGCCGAAGCCCTGCGCGCCTATCCGACTTCCTGGCATCTCGGCTCATCCCGGGCTGCCAACGTGGTCCGCTACCTGCAAGAGGAATGCTCGGTCGATCCTCGTCATCTGGTAGCCGTGTCCCGCGGCGAATACAACCCCAAGTCGGACAATGCCAGCGAGGCGGGCAAGATGATCAACAGGCGTGTCGAGTTCGTCATGGTCTCCAAGGCAATGTATGAGATCAACCAGCTCGTACCGATAGCGACCGGCGACTGAAGCCGGCAGGGCGAGCTGCCTGCTAGCGCAGCAGCCCGCTAGCGCAGTCTCCCGACAAGCCTGAGAAGGCCGTCGAGGATTGTGAGCGGGTGCGGCGGGCAGCCCGGGATCCAGAGGTCGACGGCTAGCATCGAACCTGCGCCGTCAAGGGTCTCGGGGCGGTCGCGGTAGAGGCCGCCTGAGATTGCGCAGGCCCCCACCGCGATCGCGACCTTGGGTTCAGGGATGGCGTCCCAGGTCTTCCTCAGCGCCAGTTCCATGTTTTTTGTCACCGGCCCGGTCATAAGGACGCCATCAGCGTGGCGGGGCGAGGCGACAAACTGGATACCAAAGCGCCCGAGGTCCCAGCCGACAGTATTGAGGACATTGGTATCGGCCTCGCAGGCATTGCAGCCGCCAGCCGAAACCTGGCGCAGCTTCAGCGAGCGGCCCAGGAGCCTCTTGAGTTCCTTGCCCATCGCATGGGCGAGTTCAAGATCACTTCCTCCCGCCCCGAGAACGAGATCCCCACGCCGCGAGCTCGAAAGCCTGTGGTCCTTGCCGAAGGCGATCGAGCCCTCCGGACAGGCTGCCTCGCAATCGCCGCAGAAGAGGCAGCGTCCGAGGTCCAGGGTGAGGGCCGGCGACAGGCAGAGGGCCTCCGTGGGGCAGGCAGCCAGGCAGGCAGACTCCGCACATCCCTCACAGTTGCTTCCATCCAGGGCCGGCAGGCCCCTGAAGCGCTCGGGCAGGGGCGGCGGCGCAGCCTTGGGATAGCGCATCGTCCTGTGGCCCTGCTGCAGACGGGCCATCACAGCCTTGATCATCGGGTGCTCCTTCGCTTCGCCGGCCTACAGGTCATGGCCGCAATAGGAGAGGTTGAAGCTCTTGTTGCAGAGCGGAAAGTCCGAGATCTCCTGGCCACGCAGCGCCCTCGCGAGTCCCGACCAATTGTGAAAGGATGGATCCACCACCTTGTAGCGGAGGATGGACCCCTCGTCCCCGGTCAGCGCGACATGGCAGAGCTCACCGCGCCAGCCCTCGACGAGGGTAGCGACAAGCTTCGAGGCCGCGGGCGCGCCCACGAGGTTATGCGCCTTCCCACCGGGCATGCCCTCGAGGCGCTCACGGATGAAGGCGATGGAACGCTGGATCTCGAGCCAGCGCACATGCGCCCGTGCGAGGACGTCGCCGCTCTCGGCTGTCGCGACAGGTACGTGGACAAAGCGCCAGATGCCCGAGGGGTTGTCGGCGCGGGCGTCGCGGGCCAGGCCCGAGGCCCGTGCTGCGACACCGACAAGACCGAGTTCCACTGCCACCTCGCGCGACAGGCGCCCGGTATCCTCGAGCCTCGCCATCACCGAGGAGCTGTCCCAGAGCAGGGACACCGCGACCGTGACATCCTTTTCCGCAGCAGCCAGGCGGGAAAGGAGGGCCCCCCGCTCGGCCTCGTCGAGGTCATGGTCAACACCGCCCGGAGCCACATAGCCTCTCCCGAAGCGGTTGCCACAGAGAATCGCCGTCAAGTTCAGGAAGTCACCGCGGATGCGACCGCAGAAGCTCGCGGTGGGGAGGTAGCCGATATCCCCTGCGATGGCCCCGAGGTCACCTGTGTGGTTGGCCAGGCGCTCGAGTTCAAGGGCGATGGCCCGGAGGGTGTCGGCCCGGGGGGAGCTCCGGGCTCCGGCGAGGGCCTCGTGGACCTGCGCGTGCGCAGTCGCATGTGCGATGCTCGTGTCGCCAGCGATCGTTTCGGCCAGGCGCATCGACCTGTTTCCGGACTTCCCTGCCAGCGAGGCTTCGAGGCCCCTGTGCTGGTAGCCCAGGGCGATCTCCAGGTGGAAGACTGTCTCACCGTGGCACTGGAAGCGGAAGTGCCCAGGTTCGATGATGCCGGCGTGCACCGGACCTACGGCGACCTCGTGGACCTCCTCGCCCTCGACGCGGTAGAAGTCGCCCACGGCCGGGGGAATGGGCGCGTGGCGGTCACGGCCCCAGGCGTCGGCTTCAGTCCAACTATGATGGTAGCGTACGGGCTTGAACCAGGGGTGTCCCTCGGGCACGAGGCCGTACTGTTCGGCGATCTCACGCTCGAAGAGCTGGACCTGGGGGAAGGCGGTGGCGATGGAGGGGAAGCCCCCCTTCACGGGAAGGGTCCTGGCGGCGACGAGCCCATTGGCCGCGTCGTCCGCGAGCACCGCCACGAGACCCATTCCGCGTCCGCCCGCCATCCCCTCATAGTTGGTACCGAAATATGCGATGACCCGCTGGCCCTTCCCTATGCCCTCCCCTATGCCGGAGGCGAGGGCCTCCGCCGCAAGCATCGGCAGGGAAGAAAGGTCCACGGCCTTTCCGTTGACCAGGGGCGCAAAGGAATCGATCTGCGTGCTCATGCCTGGCCACCCACGAGGGCAGCCGCCTCGCGGAGGAGGGCCGCGAGGGGCTCCGGCACCGCGATGCCGAGGAAGAGCGTGATGGCCATGAGGGCCACGAGGGGAGCCGCGGTCAGGAACCCGTCACGGTAGGCTGTGGTCAGCGCGTCCTCGGGGGGCCTTCCCTGGGTCACCTTCAGGACGGTGCGACCCATCCCGATAAACACCACGAAGAGGAAGACCAGGAAGGCAGCGGCGACGAGGGGATGACCGCTGGCGAAGGCGCCGTTCAGGATGGAGAACTCGCTGACGAAGGGGCCGAAGGGAGGGGAACCCGTAATCGCAAGGAAGGCCGCGAGGAAGAGCCCACCCGACAGGGGGAGCCTCCGCATCGCTCCCCGCACCTGGGCGATGTTCTTGCTTGCGTAGGCCCTGTGGATATTGCCCGCCGAAAGGAAGAGCACTCCCTTGGTGACACCGTTGGTCAGCACGTGCAGCATCGTCCCGAAAAGCGCCGGCGCGCCGAGCCCGAGGCCGATCATCAGTATTCCCATGTGTTCCACGCTCGAATAGGCGAGCATGCGCTTGAAGTCGCGTTGGCCGATCATGAAGAGTCCCGCAACCGCCATGGAGAAGAGGCCCATTCCCAACAGGAGGCGCGAGGCGAAGGCCGCCTCCCCTGCCCTGGATACCACTATGTAGAAGCGCAGGAAGGCGAGGAAGGCGATGCTGGTCACCCCTCCGGCGAATACGGCTCCGACGACGCCTGGTGCCTCGCCGTAGGCATCGGGCTTCCAAGTATGCATGGGCGCCAGTCCCATCTTCGTGCCGTAGCCCACTAAGGCGAGCACGAAGGCCACACGCAGCCAGGGCTTCGAGACCGGCGCACCGATGACGCACAACGCGTCGAAGGAGAGGCTGGCCTGCCCCCCTCCGACGAGGGTGGCGTAGGCAAGGAAAAAGGTTCCAAGGAGGGCCAGGGCTATGCCGACCGAACCGACGAGGAGGAATTTCCAGGTCGCCTCGATGCTGCGCTTGGAGTTGTTGAAGTAGATGAGGGGGGCGGTCGCCAGGGTGGTTGCCTCGATCGCGACCCAGGTCAGGCCCATGTTCCTCGACCAGGACACGACCGTCGCTCCAGCCAGGAAGCCCAATAGTCCGGCGATGAAGACGCGGTTCGGGCGCTCCTGCCGATAGCGGAGATAGCCCACTGCATAGACGGAGCAGGCGGCGAACACGAGGCTCACGACCAGGAGTATCACCTTTCCGATCGCGTCGAGGCCCAGGAGGGGATACTCTCCGGGAAGCGCCGGCAGGAAATCGGCGCCGGGCCCGAGGAGGGCGAAAGCGGTGAGGGCGAGGTGGCCGAGGCCGGCGACCGGCAGCACCAGGGGACGCAGCCTGTTGGACGGGATGAGGGCCGCGACTGCGGCAAGGAGGAGCGGAAGCAGGATCATCGCAAGGGCCACCGGTTCACTCCTTCAGGGTAACGAGGTCGCGCGTATCCATCGACGAGAAAGCCTCGTTGATGTGGTTCGTGATGATCGAGATCACGAAGATGCCGACGAAGAGGTCGAGCAACGCGCCCATCTCGACGACGAAGGGGATGGCCTCGACCAGGAGCATCCCGAAGAGGTAGATGCCATTCTCGAGCACGAGGTAGCCGATCACCTGGGAGATTGCCTTCCATCTCGTCGTAAGTATTATGAATCCGACGAGGACAGTCGCCATCGAGGCCGGCACGATGAGGGTGCCGGGCTGGCTTGCCGCCATGCCCATCCTGCCCGAGAACACGAGGGCCAGGGCCGTCCCCGCAGCACCGAGCAGCACCGAGGGCAGGAAGCCCACCAGCGGCTCCACCTCGCGCTTGATGGCCGCCGAGCGCAGGGAGCGGCGCATGATCGCGGGTATGGCCAGCCCCTTGAGCGCGATGGCTGCCCCCGCGGCAAGGAGAACCGCCGCCGAAGGGGCCCCGCCACCTCCCCAGTGGAGGAGGAGTGGCACAACGCCCAGGAGGGAACCCTGCACCGCGACGATCCTGATGACCGAGGCGATGCGGCTCGTCCCCAGCGCGAAAAGGTTCAGGATCATCACAATTACGATTATAGCGTTCAGGAAATCGGTCACCGCGTCACCTCACCAGCAATACGAAAGCCGAGCCCGCGCACAGGAGGGCCCCGGTCAGGAACCAGGGGACCCTGCCCATTCGGAAACGCGCCATGACAGACTCGATCACGCCGATGACAATCGAGATGCCCGCGAGGCCCGCGGCAAAGAGGATCCAGTCGAGCGCCGCCACGCCGATGCGGAAAGGCATCACGACGTGGAGGAGGACCGATGAAAGCACGAAGAGCCTCAGGGCCGCCGAGTAGAGGACTGCACCCAGGAGGGGCCCCGAGTGGTCGAGGACCATGACCTCGTGGATCATCGTGAGCTCCAGGTGCGTGTTCGGGTCATCCACGGGGATGCGCGAGGTCTCGGCCAGGAGGACTATGCCCAGGGCCAGTCCCACGAGGACCAGGGGAGCGGCCGTCGCGGTCGAGAAGCCGCCCTCGGGCCCGAGGAGGAGACCGTTGAGGTCGAGGGCACCGGAAAGCCTCGCGAGGGCCAGCAAGGACAGGAAGAAGGCGGGCTCCGAGAGGATGGCAAAGGTCACTTCGCGCGAGGCGCCCATGCCTTCGAAGGCCGAACCCGTATCGAGGGCCGCCGAGGTGGTGAAGAAGCGTGCGAGGCCGAAAAGGTAGGCAAAGAGCACCAGGTCCCCTGCAAAGCCGAAGGGCGAGCGAAAGGGGCCGTAGGGAACGAGGCAGCCGGAAACCAGGATGGCGGCGAGCGTCACCGCGGGCCCGGCGATGAAGACCCAACTGGTCGTCGAACTCAGTACTATGCCCTTCCCGGCCAGCTTGACGATGTCCCTCCAGCTTTGGAGGAGGGGGGGGCCCTTCCTTCCGGCGAACACGGACTTCACCCGGTTTATGAGCCCGAGCATAAGGGGAGGCACCAGGATGAGGAAGGCGAAACGAATAATTGTGTCTATCATGGGATTCCGGCCCCCCAGACCAGGAGTACTACAGTGACCGCGAGCACATAGGCGAGATACATCTGCGTCTGTCCTTGCTGGAGGATCTTCGCGCGGCCAAGCTGCCGGCTCGCGAAGGCGAACAGGGGCCTGACGGCGAGGTCGAGGACCGGGTCCGGAGCCTCGCGGGAAAAGGAGGAGGGCCCGGGCAGGGCACCCTTGGGCAGCCGTGCCTCGCGGCGGAAATGCAGCAGTACAGACAGGCTCCTCGCCGGGAATTCGGCGAAGGACGAGGCTGTGTACTGCATGCGTGCGGTCGGAGCCGCATAGCCGCAGTCCCAGGTGGGGACCGCTGCAGCAGGCCCGCCCGGGACTGAGGCGGCGGACCGGCATTCTCCGCCGCGGCGGAAAACGCCGCGGCGCGCTGCGCCCACGCGGCGCCAGAGGAGAAGGCCAATGGCGAGGGCAAGGGCAAGAAGGACGACAGCTGCAAGCGTGAGGGGCAGCGTCGGTGCGAGGGCGGAGAGGTAGCCGGCTTCGGATGGCATAGCGGCCCATGCAGCGGCCGCAGCCCCTGCCAGACCCACAAAGGGCGCGGGCAGGAGGCCGATGGCGAGGCAGGCTGCTGCAAGCGCAACCATGGGCAGGAGCATTGTCGCACAGGGATCCTTCCTGTTGGTTCCTTCCACCGGCTCAGTCCGCGCCGTCCCGAGGAAGACGGTCCCGAAGACACGAACAAAGCCTGCGAGGGCGATCGCTCCGACGATGGCGAGGACGGCCGCGCCTGCGCCGACTGCAGGCAGGGCCACGACGCCGCCCTCCACGCTCCTCCAGAATCCGAGGTACAGGAGCCACTCCCCCACGAAGCCGTTCAGCGGCGGAAGGGCGGAAATCGCCACGCAGCCCAGGCCGAACAGGAGGGCAGAGACCGGCATCGTGCGGGCGAGAGCCCCCATGCGGTCGATGTTCCTTGTCGCACTCGCGTGGATGACCGCTCCCGCGTCGAGGAAGAGGAGGGACTTGAACAGGCCATGGTTCCAGACGTGGAGGAGGGCTCCCCCCATTCCCAGGAGGGTGAGGTCAACCCGCCCCGAGGCCCGACCCAGGAGCGCAAGCCCGCCACCCATCGCAATTATGCCCATGTTTTCCACGCTCGAGTAGGCCAGCACGCGCTTTAAGTCCCGCCCGGCGATGGACCAGGAGATGCCCGCGAGCGCTGAAAGGGCACCGAAGCCCAGGAGGGTCCAGCCGTACCAGAGCTCGGGCCTGGGCAGGAGGGACGACATGCGGAATATCCCATAGATCCCGAGCTTTATCATCACGCCGGACATCAGGGCCGAGACGTGGCTCGGAGCGTTGGCGTGCGCCCCGGGAAGCCAGAAGTGGAGGGGCACGAGGCCCGCCTTCATGCCGAAACCGACAAGGGAGAGGGCGAACAGGGTTCCCGCCGCCGCCCCGAGGCCCGGTGCCGCCTCGAGCGTGAAGGAACCGGTGACGCTGCGCCAGTACGCGAACATCGCGAAGAGGAAAAGTGTCCCGACATGGGTTGCTACGAGGTACACCCAGCCGGCACGCCTGACCTCCGGATTGTCCGACTCCACCGTGGCGGCGAGCCAGGAGGCGAGGGCCATGAGCTCCCAGGCCACGAGGAAGAGCACGGCATCACGCGCCACCAGCACGAGGGCCATGGCCGCGACCAGGATTCCCC
>JBMOIK010000008.1:0-30823 GCA_049317365.1 Rectinemataceae bacterium
TGGTCGTGGCAACGCCAAGCCGCTTTAAGTTTCGGGCATCGGAAAGGGCCTTGTCACGCAGTCCCTCGGCCAGTCCTTCAGCCAATCCCTCTGCCCGGCCCTTCTTTTCGCCTTCCTGAATCGCCTCTGCCATCTCGGCATTGCGGGTCCATTCGTAGTCCTGGCGGCTGTCGTAGAGGATGCGTTCACGGTCCTGGAGCTTAAAGGTGGACATGATTTGTAGTGCCTCCCGCACGTCGGCGTCTGCCATCGATTCGGGCAGATGCTCTGGATCGAGGGTGTCACCCTCCGCAAGGAGAGTGAGCCATTTCCTCAACCCAGGGCTTACACTATCCCACTGGGGCCCCTTCTTCAAGCTGCTGAAAACCTCAAGTTCAATAGTGAGGATCAGGAAGTTCGGCGACAGGGTGTGTCCGGTTCGCCGGCAGTGGGCTTCGAAAACGTGGAGCCAGGAGCCGTCGCCGAAGTGCGCCTCTCCGATGATCCAGATGGAGATGGCGGGACGGTGGAGGGCATAGGAGTCGCCCTTTCCGATCTGGCTGGTGTAGAGCTTCGACCAGGTAGTGAGCATGCGGTTGTCCAGGGCGCCGCGTTGCCTGACTTGCATTTCTACCTGGATATCTCGTTTGTCCGGTTCTTCGAGCCGCAGGTCGAGGCTCACCTCCTTGTCGCCCTCGAAGTCGGCGATGAGGTAAGGGTTGAGGATGGTAAGCGAGGCAACCGGCTCCCTTCCAGCCAGTGGCAGCAGTTCGTTGAGGAAGTGGAGCGGAAGATCCTTGTGGTCAGTTGAGCCGAAGATTTTTTTGAACACGATATCAACGGTGGGCTTAATGCCGATTTGCATGGTGCTGCCTCCTGGCGCTAGTACGCCCGGAGGTGGCGGCAGGAATTCAAAACGGGCGGAGAATTCGATGAAAAAAAGCAAAACCGAGGGGACCCTCCGGGATTGCCAGCGTCGGGCTGCGGAGGGAACATATTCCCTCATATGAAAATATGATCATGTCTTCATATGAGGGGGATGTTCCGACGTGCCTTGCCCGCAGGATCAGAACAACGGCATCGCCGGCGGCCGGAGCTGGAGTCTGACCCTCCGGGCTCGCCGCAAGGGTTCGTCATGATTGGCCGCTCAGGTTGCCCAGAGCGGCCCTCGTTGTCCACACGCGGAGGCGACTAGGAGATCAGTGGATGACTCTCCAGCTAGCGCCATCTGTAGACCAATAGATATTGCCATAGCCGCCTTGGCACGCGTACCATATTTTCCCGTTTGTGCTCATGTCAAAGCCTTTCCAATCATTGTTGCCGTTGAGACTGCTTGTTCCCTTTGTATGAGTTGATAAATAAGTACGCCCAGCTGCCGAGGCGAGCGAAGCAGTATACTGGCCCGTGTAGAGACCCGAGCCTATATCATTTCTAGGCGTCTGAACAATGTCTTTGGCGGGCATTCCAAAACTATAAAGGTCGTCAGAGAAGACCATCCGCAGCCACGAATCACCAGGAGGGAAACTCACGCTGAAATTGACCTTATTACCTGCATCGAATGTAGCGCCGCTGTTTATACTGATCGAAACGTCCTTAGTATAATCGTAGTCATGATTTTTCATGTTAGATCCCGCAATAGCAACTTTGCTGCCATCCGTGCTGGTCCAGAGATTGCTCGGCGCGGCAACAGGAGATTCAAAACCAACCCACGTAGCTCCATGATCGGTGGACTTGAAGAGCGGGCCGTAACTGTCATTTCTACTAGTCCCATAATTCCAGGTAGTTACTGCGCTAGAACTGCATGCGTACATGGTACTGCCATCTCCGGAAACGGCCACTGACGTATATGCCGACTGGGATGTGAAGCCGTTTGTGCTACCAATAGCAACATTATTGCTGTGCCCCATGGAGTTGGTCCAGGTAGCACCATAATCGCTGGAGTATGCGAGGCCGCCGCGGACAAGACTTCCATTGCAGGTCCAATAAGAGAGATTGATGAGGAGGTATTTCCCATCCGCCGAAGCCGAAAGGTGGTTGTTAGACTGCAATAAAATGGTGTCTCCCCACGTTGTGGTAGCGGAAATTGTGGCGGTAGCGTTGGTGTTGCTTTCATTGGGGGCTGAGATGGTGACTGTCGGGGCTGAGGTATAGCCCGATCCTACACTTGTGATACTAATGGCTGTCACATAGCCACCCGTGACAGTAGCTTGGGCGGTGGCGGCCACACCAGCGGGTGGCGCAGAGATGGTAACTGTCGGTGCTGAGGTATAGCGGTATCCAGCTTCACCGATTGCAATCGTACCGACGGGAAAGGCGGGAACGGCACTGCTAGGGTACGTTTTGGTCCACGATCCCGAAGCGCCAGCGTTATGGGAAACATAGACTTTTCCATACATGTTACTGTCCCGGGAGATTGCTACAACGTGTAGTATTGCATCCGTCTCTCTTTTGATACTGAGCCAGTCGAAGGATTCAGTACTGGCACTACCGGTGATGTTACTCGACGTCCAGGTAACTCCAAAGTCGCTGGAGATGTCGATATTATTTGTACCAGTACTTGCTTCGTAGGCCGCCGCTATGTACTTGCCGTCCGGCGAGCTCGCCAGGCTCGTATAAATCTTGGTTGGGAAGTAGCGGGCATAGACAGTTCTATGGTTGGTTACGGCTGTACCTGCGTCGAAGTAGTAACCTGTCGAGCTTGTCGAGCTTTCGTCGAAGTAGTTGGTAAAGGATTGGTCTTTGTACCAGCCCCCGAAGGTGTTCCCGACAGCAGAGGAAGCTGTTGGCCGAAAACGATCAGAACTACTCGCGTTCTCCGGCAGTGTGCCGCCCGGAATTACGGTCTTCCAGGTTGGAGACAGGGTATGGGTAGCCAGGGGATCGAAGGTTATCGTCCAGGCGGGCAGCCACTTCGCGTAGACGCTTGCGGTTGTGCCGACAATGCTTGAGGTTGTGAACTCCGTATAGGCATCGGATGACCCAAGGGCAAGGGCCTGGGTAGTCCATTTGTCGAAGTAATAGTCTTTGAGGGTAGGGGCTGTCGATGGAAGCGCAGCGACCTTGAATTCCAGGTTGGTGGTCGCGGTCGTTGGGCTCGGAACGGTGTATTGAGTTGCGTCGCTTACCAAATGGTTTTTGCTAAATGTGACCGTATAGATCGGCACCCACTTTGCGTAGACGGTGATGTTTGCGCTGACAGTGGTGTTCGCGAGGAACTGCGTGGTGAAGGTTGTATTGTCGGTATACCAACCGCCGAATAGGAAGTTGGTTTTCGACGGGGCTGTCGGCAGGCTGCCTACGGTCGACGCCGCCGGTGTGACGACCGATATTGTCGTGGGGCTCGCGTCCGTGGTAGCCGACTGGCTGTCGAAGGTGACCACCCATGTGCGGTCCCAGCGTGCGTAGACGGTGATGTCAGCAGTGACCGCGGTACCTGCGAGGAACGAGGTTCCGCCGCCACTGCTCGCGGTCCACCAGCCGCCAAAGGTCCACCAGCCGCTTGCGTCGGTACCGGTCTTTGTCGGCGCTGTGGGAAGGGAAACGACCGTCGTATTTGGAGCATACACGACCTTGGATGTCGGACTGGCCTCCACCGTCGCACTTTGGCTGTCGTAGGTTACTGTTGCCTTCTTGAAACCGGCATAGAGGGTCTCGCTGGCCGCAGTGCTCGAATAGGCATTGGCCCCGATGGTCGCGCTCGAGCCGGTTGTGGTGGTAAAGCTCACCGTGGTGTCGCCGACCGAGGAGATCCTGGTGCCAGTGCCCGAGGAGGCAGTGAACCAGCCATCGAAGGTATGGCCGCTCAGGGTTGGTGTGGTTGGCAGGCTTAGGGTAGTGCTGGCGCTACCGAACACGAGGGTCGCGTCAGATGGCTTTGGAGTGTAGGCTGGTGTTACGTTGTTGAAAACTAAGGTTTTGTACCACTTTGCAAAGACGGTAGTGTCGCTCGTGACCGTGCTTGCTGCTGTAAACTGAGTACCCACACCTGCTGCCTCGGTGTACCAGTTGCCAAAGGTCCAGCCGCTGCGGGCTTGATTTGAGGGTACCGATCCAACTGCGACATCTGAAAGCACTGCGGCGCTGCTTGGGCTTGGCGCGGTGGTGGCGCTCTGGCTGTCATAGGTCACGGTGACAAGCTTCAGGGCCGAACTCGAGGTCGTTGCCGAGGTCCCAAAGGTATTTACCGCAGAGATACGGTACATGTAGGAGGTCCCGTTCGCGGAGCTGCTGTCGGTGTAGCCTGTGCTCCCTGCGGGAAGGCTTGAACCCGAAACCAGGGTCGACCAGGTGCTTCCCGCATCGGTCGAGCGCTCGAGGGTGTAGCTTTCGGCCGTATTCGAGTTAGGCCAGGTGGGTCGGATCTTGGACGAGGCGACGCCGCCGCTCAGGGTCGCCGGGGTCGTCGGCGCGGAGCTGAAAGCGGAGGCGAGGAGGCTATCGGACATCGTCGTTGTAATGTTTTGATAGACCCAGAGCCGCTCCGCCCAGGACAACAGTTTCGTTCCGCTCTTGCTGAGATTGATCTTGAGGAGGGGATTCGCGATATCGATCGAGCTGCTGGAATAGACGACCTTGTCGTAGGTCGAATCGACGCTGACAATCGAAAGCGTCAGGGCGCTGCCCTCGAGGCTGCCGCTTACCTCGTTGATGCCGACGCTCTTGGGAAACACCAGCGTGATGCTGGCTCCCCCCGACTGGCCCGTTGCGGCGGGAATGTAATCCAGAGCGACCGTAGCGCTGCCACTTGCGGCCACCGTGGCGGTCGTAGTTCCCGTGGCGACGGTCAGGTTGGCCGAGGTAAGTCCGTCTACCTGTATGTTCCAGGCTCCAAACTCGAGCTCTGTCATCGAACAGGGAGAGGTATTGAAGGTACCCGTCCGATCGGTGTAGCCGCTCCGGGTCATCCTTACAAAGTACTTCGAGATCGTCGGAAGGTCGGAATTGGCGGGCAGGATGGTTCGAGCCGCCACGTTGACCCCGATCACCTCGATGCTGAGGCTTCCAAGGCCAGGTGACTTGGCAGTGTCGCTCGTGTTGGTGTTGACCTCGCTACCGGGAAAACGGCAGCCGGCACCCAGCAGCACGAGGACGCCGATGGTCGACATAATTATTCTCTTCATGGTTGCCGGTCTCCTTGGTTTCTTGAGCATGGTCATGGCGTCACCACCTGGACGACGAGCCTTCCGGAATATTTTTTGCCTGCCGCAGTGACGACATCCAGGAGGAGCAGGTGTTGCCCCAGTGCGAGCGTCGTGCTCGGGGTGATCGTACAGGAGCTGGATGTAGGATTGGTCAAGTACGTCGATGTGTTGTTGTCCAGGGACCAGGCATAGCTCGTCGCGGTGAAGGAGGTGTTGATGGTGGTCGAGCTTCCCCTGGTGACCGTCACGCTGGTGATCGTCGTGTTGGATGAATTCCGGAATACCAGGGAACTCGCGGTTGGCGCGCTGGGGAGACTCACCGCTATCGAGATGTTGCCCGCAGGAATCCACTTGGCATAGAAGGCCTTATCTGCCGTGGAGCCCGTGGCGATTGAACTCGAGGCGCTCGTCAGGCCTGAATCCGAGTACCAGCCGCCGAAGTTGTAGCCCGTCCGCGTGGGACTGGCCAGGGTGATGGCCGCGCTCGTGACGGTGTAGCTTGTCGGGTTGGCCGAATCGTTGGTTCCGCTGTTCAGGGTGTAGGTAATATTATAGCTGACAAGGGCCCACTCGGCGTAGAAGGCCTTTGCTCCCGTGGAGTTCGAAGCGATGGAACTCAAGGGGGTTGTGAGGCCTGAATCCGAGTACCAGGCGACGAATGTGTAACCTGCCCGCGTGGGATCGGCCAGGGTGATGGCCGCGCTCGTGACATTGTAGGTCGCCGGGTTGGCTGTGGCGTTGGTTCCGCCGTCCAAGCTATACGTTAAAGTATAGGGTGTCGCCGTCCACTTGGCATAGAAGGCTTTGTCGCCTGTTGAGCCCGAGGCGATGGAACTCGAGGCACTCGTGAGGCCTGAATCCGAGTACCAGCCACCGAAGTCATAGTTCGTCCGCGTGGGAGTGGCCAGGGTGATGGCCGCGCTCGTGATGCTGTAGGTCGCCGGGTTGGCCGCGTTGTTGACGCCGCTGTTCAGGGTGTAGGTGACTGAAAAGTTCGCTATCTTCCAGATCGCGTAGAGGTCGAGGTTGATGGCGCCCATCACCAGGGTTGAGCCGGCACTATAGGTCGTCCCTGAACCGTCAGCGCTGCTGTTCCAACTATGAAGGTACATTCCCGGCACAGCCAGGGCGTTGGGGTTTGCAAGGACCCTTGCAGTCGCCCCACCTTGATAGACGGTGGAATCCGCCGGTACAAGGCCGCTTTGTCCCGTCGAGTCCACAGGAACATTGGGATTATAGGTGATCGAGTAGCCGGAAAAGCGCTCGGCCGCAAGACCGATGGCCCCGGTCGAGGTATAGCCTGCGAAGACCCGGACTGCCTCGATCATGGGTGGCGATACGACCTTGCCGTTCTTGGTGAAATTGAGAAGAAGCAGATACGATCCGGAGGGCACGGACATCGACAGGCTGGCGCCCGAGGCACCGACAGAGCAGCTGACCGCAGTCGCCGTCACTCCCGTCTGGGGGCTGAGGCTCCCCGAAACGCTGTCCACTTCCTTGCTGCTCGGCCAGGTGACCGAAAGGGCGAAGGTACCGGTTCCCGAGGCCGGAGCCAGGACAATCGTCATGGATTCCGGCGAAGAGGCTCCAATGGTGAAGGCTGCGCTGCCGCTCACAATGACGGCCGATCCCCTGTCGTGCACTCCCTCGACCACGAAAATGTACTCGCCGTAGGGCAGGTCGCTCAAGGTGAAGTTACCGTCGTCGCTCCACCTATCATCCTTGGCGGAAACCGGCAGAACCGCAGGACTCGTCGTGAAATAGCCTTTGTACAGGACGATTGGCCGCGCCGGATCGGTTGTGTCCGAAAGATCCGGCAGTATGGAACGGCTTCCCGGCGTGCTGCCACTGCCGGACTCGCTCGCCCGGATGCTTATCGATCCCTTCATGCTCATCCCGGAATCTCCGCCTGGCCCCTGGATGATAGAACAGGAGCCGAGGAGGAAGGCGGCGAGGAGAGCGCCAAGGCTGTAGCTAGTCTTCATCGCGCGACTCCTGATTGTACTGTGAAGTAGTAGATGGCGGAGAAAAGGTTCCCGCCGAGATTCACCACCGCAGTAAGCGTGTGGACCCCTCGCACCAGGCTTGATCCGCCCGAGTAACTGGAGCTTGTCTGCCCTGCGACAACCGCGCCATCAAGGTACCAGGCATAACTGTCAACAGGTGACGATGTTGTTGCGGTGACGGTAATCGAAGCTCCGAGCGTAAGTGTTGAACCTGCACCGGAGGCAGCCCCGCTTCGCGTGAGGGTGACGGTGACTGCATTCACCACAGATCCTGTCGTGCCTCCGGTCAGGCGCTTGAGGGTGACCTTGATGGAAACGACCTCTATATGGCTGCCCTTCCTGATGGTTGCGGTGAGCGTAACGTCCTTGTCATCCGCAGGATCGCGGGTAACCACTCCCGTCGGACTGATCACCGTGGGGGCGTCAGAGTTCCAGGAGATCGTGCTGCCATCGGAACCGTCCGTCGGCAGGGTGATGTTTTTCGTGATCGCGTTCGCGGAATCGCCAGCGGCGAAGGAGATGGCCAGGGCAGCCTTGTCCGCGACGACGGAACGGCGTCGCTGGGCGTCGCGGATTTCTTCTTGACGATTATGACCAATTCCTTTGTTTCGCTGACCCCACCATTTAGTATCGTCGCGCGGAGAACGATTTCGGTATCCTTGTCCGAAGGGGTCACATCGACCGTGCCGTTGCCGTTCGGCGAGGCGAGCTCGGGATGGTCGGAGGTCCAGGTGATTGTGCTTCCGTTGGGCCCCGTGGTCGGCAGGCCAAAATCCTCGGTGACCGAGTCCTTGTTGTCATCGGGACCGAACAAGGGAGAGCTGTTCCTGAGGGTTTCCTTGTCGGCTGCCACGGTCTCGGTGGCAGTGGTGGCTGTTTTCGCCTTCACCCTGCAGTCGAGGGTTGTGGTGGTACTGTCATTGCCATCCGCAATTTTTGCCGTGAGGGTGAAGGCTGTGTCGGTCGCCTTCCTCGTCACGACCACATGGCCCTCTGCGTCCGGCTTTGCGGCATCAGGGTTGCTCGAAGTCCAGGTGTAGGTGCTGCCGTTCGGCCCCCGTAGCGGAAGCCAGAAGTCCTCGGTAATTGTGTCAGCCTGATCGTGGCCACCGAATGTCAGGGTTGGTTCATCGAGGGTCGCCTTGTCGGTGGCAACGGTCTGGGCTCCTGCCTTCGCGGTCTTTCCGTTGACGGTGACGGTGATTGTCTTGGTTTCAACCACGTCTCCGTTCTTGATGGTCGCAGTCAGGGTCACCTGCTTGTCGGAGTCTCCCCGACTGACGGTCACCCTGCCATCGGCCGAAGGCGCGGCCGTTCCCGGATCGCTGGAAGCCCAGGTTATCGTACTGCCATTGGGGCCGCTCAAGGGGACCTCGAAATGCTGCGTGACGGAGCTGGATGTGTCGCTGCCCGCAAAGGTCAGCGATGAAGCATCGAGCGCGGCCTTGTCGGCGGCGACAGTCTCCTTGCCCCCGGATGTGCTTGCATGGCGGATGATTACCTGTATCTCCTTGGTGTCGGTGACGCCGTTCTCCGTTATGGTCACCTTCAGTGTCACCGGGGTATCGACAGCAGGCCGAGCAACGACGACGGTGCCGTCGCCTGAGGGCGCGGCTACCGAGGGGTCGCTCGAAGTCCAGGTATAGGTGCTCCCATTGGGCCCCACCATCGGTACGTTGAAGTCCTGGGTGATGGCCGAGGCAATGTCATTCGGCCCGAAATCGAAGGCCGGCACTCCAAGCGTAGCCTTGTCTGCCGCCACCGACTCCTCCCCCGATGCCGCCGTCTTTTGCTTGACCTTTATGTTGAAGGTCGAAGTCACCGTAGCGCTGCCGTCGGCAATGGACGCAGTCAGCGTTACCGGGACATCGCCCGTTCCTGCTATGGACTTGCGCTTGACCTGCACCTTGATCACATCGCCCGTGTTGATGACCGCTGCCGTCGGATCGCTCGATGTCCAGGTAAGGGCGCTCCCATTTGGCCCGAATGCGGGTAGTGTGAAATCCTGGGTAATGGTAGTTGCATCGTCAGTACCACCGAAGGCCATCGGAGCCTCGGCGAGGGCAGCTTTGTCCTCTGCTACGGTTGCGGGGCCGGCTTCAACCGTCTTTTTCTTGACAACAACCCTGAAGGACTTGTATTCAATGACATTCCCCGACGAAATCGCGGCGGTGAGTATCACTTCGGTATCGGCCAAGGGTCTCAAGACGGTCACGAGTCCGCCTGCTGCCGACATGGCGATCGATGGGTCGCTCGAGGTCCAGGATATGAGACTTCCGCTCAAACCTGCAGTCGGCATCGTGAATGGCGCAGTGATGGAGAGCGGCGTGTCGCCTGGCCGGAGCGTGAGGCTCTCCAGGCTGAGATTCGCCATGTCCGCTGCGACATTCTGGATCGGCGTCCCGTTGTTCTGGCCCTTGACCATGATAGTCATGGTCTTCGTGGAAGTGACCGAACCATTCTTGATAATGGCGGTTAGCGTGACTGGGGTATCCACCTCGGGTCTGGCCAGGGTCACCGTTCCGTCCGGACCGATCGTTACGAGTCCAGGGGCGTCCGAGACCCAGGAAATGGCTGAGTTTCCGGTTCCGCTGACCGGCAACTTGAATGCCTGGGTGACGGAGGAGGCCAGGTCCCCGATGCCCATGGAAAGACTCGACTCGCCCAGCTTGGCGGTATCGTTCGCCACGATCAGGGGCGGTTGGGGCATGTAGGGCGAACGGCAGGCCGAGAGCGACACGATGACCATCGCTGCGACAGCCATCCAGGATACGCGCGTGGTGTTGCCGCGTCGGCTGCCGTCCCTATCGTCCATGGTCTGCCGTAGTGCGTTCATCAAGGTCTCCTCTTCAGTCTTCAAGGAGGAACTCAAGGCGGAGGTTCTTCCAATTGTTTTTGTTTGGTTTCCACGCGGGCGAGCGTAAGGCCTTTGAGTACTTCTTGCCCGATGCGCCATGGTTAAGGATGTTTTCACTTGGAGGCCGTTCCGGAGCTTCCCAGTCTGTTATCGTCTCCATCCCTATTGATGAGGGCACCGGTCTGGAACTGGCCTTTGCTTACGGCGGATTTGCCGAGGCTGTCGGTCATTCGCAGGGAGTAGCCATAGCGCTGTTCGGGCAGGACGATTTCACCGCCGGTACTCCTGCCGTCCCAGGGTATCGGGTTTGCTGAATCGCCTTCCCACACCGTGTGGGAAAAGGGCTTGCCCTTCGGGTCGGTCGTGTCGAAGGTCCAGGACGCGGGTGCTGTCGCACCGGAATAATCGGTCGTGAATCCTATGACGTCATCTACTCCGTCGCTGTCTGGCGTAAAGGCGAACTCCGGGGGAAGGGATGCCGACAGGGTAAGTTTATTGTTGTCGAGCAGGAAGGCCGGAAGGTCCGATATCGCTTCCTCTCCCCTGTCGTAGACAAGCGAGAGGCGGCCAGTGTAGGTACCGTCCACCACCACGCCCTTGGAATTCTTGCCATCCCAGGCAAAATCCTTCGGGAGAGATCCCTTACCGGCAAGGGTCCGCAGGATTTCTTCCTGCTCATCGAGGATGTCGAGGCGCCAGGTGGCCAGGCCCTCGGGCGGCGAGGGGGACGCAGTGATCGCGAGGACCGAGGGCGTGCCGCTCGGGCTAAAGGCGGCAGCCGAGGAAAGTGCGACCAGGGCCCGAGGAAGATCCACAGGAAGGGTGCTTTGCCGGGTTGCAACCCGGCCAAGGGAATCGGTAGTAGACAGTACGACGTTGAAGTCCGTGCCGAAGGGGACGGTGGCGCCGTCCTGGTCCACGCCGTTCCATTCGATCGCCTCCGGCGGTTCGGAATCGCCTTCCCAGGAGATGAGGGGGTGGCTGTTGGAATCGCTTATCGCAAGCGACCAGGAGCTGGTGGGCCATCGGTTATTGGCCTGGGGCTTGAATATCTGCGTCTCGTCGATGCCGTCGCCGTCCGGAAGGAAATGCCTGTTGGCGAGCGCCACAATGGGCTTCGGCGGCGTGGTTACCAGTTCAAAGGGTTCTGTCGTTACGGAGTCCTTGTCGCCATGCAGGTAGGTAACCGAAAGTCGTGCGGTATAGATGCCCTCGAGGGGCAGGGCCAGGAAGTTTCTGCCATCCCACAGCACACCTTCGGGCACGCTACCCTTTCCACCGAACTCCCGGGCGACCTGGCCGCCCTTGCCGAGAATCGCGAGTTTCCAGGAAACGACGGCTTCGACATTTTCCGGTCCCGGGGTGATCGTTATGACACGTGGTGCGCCGGAGGGAGAAAAGGCGGTCAGGTCGGTCTGCAGGCTGAGCGCCGGGTGGACGAAATCCGTCTCGAAGACACCAGAGCGGCTCTGGCTCGTGCCCAGGGAATCAGTGACACTCAGCGTGAAGGGGTAGGAGGCACCTGGGCTCGCGAAGGTCTCCTCGTTGCCTTTTCCATCCCAATCAAGCACATCGGGAGGGGCGCCCTCGCCTTCCTGGGTGTAAAAGGCCGTTCCCGCAGGATCGAGCACCTCGAGTTTCCATGAGCTGAGGAGTTCGCGTGACTTGGAGGAAATCTTCAGGCTCGAGAGCGCGAACTTCCCATCAGTACCGGGGGCAAAACGCTTGTTTGTGACCGCGATTGCCAAGGCGGCAGACCCTGCCGCCCCAGAGGGAGAGAGTGCCGCCAGAGGGGGCTGCTGCGAAAAGGCTGGGTGAGGGAGCAGAGCCTGGCGGACTGTGCTCTCCTGTAGTGGAAACAGATATCTAAGACCAATCTCGAAATCAACATTCCACAGGTTTATCGGCGAGCCGTTGATAAGTCCGTAACCGAAAGCTGGGGTGAGGGTGGAATACAGCTCATAGCTATCGAAGAGGAGGGTTCGCCCGCCAAAGACCGCGCGTCCGCCGACGGCGAAAGCGGTAAAGGCGCTGGAACCAAGCAATGTGCTGTAACCAGTGTAGAGTCCCGGTCCCGCGAACAAGGAGAAGTTGGTCGTTCCGATGCGGTATTCAAGTGGCAACCAGTCCACGGTAGTAACAATGTCGACGACTCCGTCGCCGAGGCCAAGATGGGCCTTGATCGGGAAGGGTCCTGCCAAAATCGTCAATCCGGGGACGGCCGAAGCTCCATTGCTCCCAAGCCCTGCGATGAAATAGCTGCCGATCCCAAGCCGAGGAATGCCATCGGCGATACGGGAAGTTGATTCGGGTTTCGCGGGTTCGGCCGCCACAACGGCGACGAAAAGCGTAAGGAGCGCTGCGATCAAAAAATGCCGTGGACTCATGTCATTCTCCTTTGCGCAGCTACTGCCTCACCAGGAAGCGCAGCTGCTGTTGTTTCAAGGCCGGTTTTTCGGGGAAAGATGCAGACCTGTGAGAGGATGATATAATCAGGATAGGTTGTGATGCACGCGCCAACTTCTACGCTGTCGGGATTAAATCCTACGAGGGTCTGCGAAATGGAGCCAATTGTCGTACTATTGCGTAGAAGCGGAGTATGGGATCGCTTAAGGGAAGCAAAGCATTCTACGCGATCCGGCAATAATTCTACGCAATGCTGTTTGAGACTAGATCTTTGCGCAGGAATGCGTAGAATATCGGCGATGGAACGGAAACCGACTGACTTGACCATTGAGTGGCTGACCGGGACCGGGGTCGACGTGCTCAACATAGGCGAGGGCTGGCCTGACCAGGAGAAGAGCGCTATACCCTTTCCCGAAGAGCTGGGAAGTTGCAGTTTCGAGGGGTACCATCTAGGACAGGGGCTTTTCCTTACCCGCACGCTCGGGTCCTTCAAACCAGAGTTTGCCGGCCGCATCCTCCCTGTCGCCCTACTCAAGGGGTACCTGACCGGGCCTCTGTTCAGTATCCACGAGGCGCGGGTCGGCAAGATCATCTCCAAGGATTTGACACTCGGCACCGAGCTGATGTTCGGGTCAGAACGCTCGCTTTTCATGCATGTAGATTCCTTCAATTCCGAGCTGGACGTGGAAGTGACCACTGGCGTAGAGATGACGACGATCACCATGGAAATTTCCATTCTCGAGGGACTGCTCGGCGTTAACGCCGCCGATTCCCTCCTGAACGCCCTCACGATCAAGGCCCGGCCCGCGGCAGTGACGAGGGTCCTGCCGCCGGAACTCAACCAGATCCTCAACGAAACCCTTCCACACTCGCTTAACAGCAGGATGAGGATCCTCTTCAGCCAGGCGAAGACGCTTGAGTATCTCTGCGCCCTGGCGAAACACCTGAACGACAGGCCGGATCCCAAGGACACTGACTCCCAGGTCAAGGCGATCATGACAGAACTCCACATGGAGCTCCTCGGGCACGAAGGCAAGGTCCCGCTTCTCAGCGAGCTGGCCGAACGTTACGCTATGTCGGCCAGGACCCTCAACGACGAATTCAGGAAGTGCTTTGGACAGACCATCTACGCCTTTGTAGCCAACCACCGCCTCGCAGAGGCCCATATTGCCCTCGAGCGCACGGAGCTTCCGATGAAGACCATTTCCGCAAACTTGGGCTACAACCACGTGAACCACTTCATAACGGCATTCCGGAAACGCTACGGCTATCCGCCGGGCAGCCTCAGGCGCGGGAAGGGCCCTGATGAAAGCCACTAACTGCGCGGTTCTGCTACGCATGTTTGCAGGAATGCGTAGAATATTCGCGATAGAATGATAGCGATGACACGAAACCCGACTGACTGGACCATCGAGTGGCTGACCGGAACCGGGGCCGGCCCGCTCAACTTTGGCGAGGGCTGGCCTGACCGGGAAAAGTGTCCTGTACCCCTTCCCGAATCGGTGGGCACTGGCAGCCTCGAGTTGTACCACCTCGGACAGGGAATGGACATCGTCCGCGCGCACGCGTCCTTCAAAGCAGAATTCGCCGGTCGCATCCTCCCCGCAGCCCTGGTCAAGGGTCACCTGCCCGAGCCCCTGTTCAGCATCCACGAGACGCGGGTAGGCAGGATCATATATAGGGAGCAGACCATCGGCTCGGAGCTCCTCTTAGAGAAAGAACGCTGTATTTTCATGCATTCTGATTCCCTCAATTTCGAGATGGACGTGGAAGCGACCAAGGATGTTGAGTTCACGATGATCACCATAGGGATTTCCGCCCTTGAGGGACTCTTCGGCCTGAACGCCGCCGATTCTTTGCTGAACGCCCTCAAGATCAAGACCCGGCCCTCGGCAGTGACGAGGGTCCTGCCTCTGGTTCTCAACCAGATCCTGGACGAAACCCTACCTCGATCGCTCAATGGCAGGATGAGGATCCTCTTCAGCCAGGCGAAGACCCTCGAGTATCTCTGCGCCCTGACGAAACACCTGAACGACAGGCCGGATCCCAAGGACACTGACTCCCAGGTCAAGGCGATCATGACAGAACTCCACATGGAGCTCCTCGGGCACGAAGGCAAGGTCCCGCTTCTCAGCGAGCTGGCCGAACGTTACGCTATGTCGGCCAGGACCCTCAACGACGAATTCAGGAAGTGCTTTGGACAGACCATCTACGCCTTTGTAGCCAACCACCGCCTCGCGGAGGCCCATATTGCCCTCGAGCGTACGGATCTGCCCATGAAGACCATAGCGGCGAACATGGGCTACAGCCACGTCAACCACTTCATCTCGGCCTTCCGGAAGCGGTATGGCTTCCCGCCGGGCAGCCTCAGGCGGCATGGCAAAGGTTGAAAAGCCGGCAAGGCCCTGGCCTGAGTGAGGCGATACCCAGGATTCATAACAATTATTATCGATTGGTCTTGACCCACCGCCTGTAGTGTGAAGAATGCTTCTGATGAAGTCCTACGACGCGGTCATCATCGGAGCGGGCATCGCGGGGCTCACCGCAGCCTCCCTCATAGCACGGCGTGGCCTTTCGGTCGCAGTCCTCGAGCAGTCCGACCGTCCAGGGGGCTCCTGCTCGGCCTTCCGCCGCGACGGGGTCACCCACGACACGGGCGCTGCCATGCTCTTCGGCTTCGGGGAGAAGGGCTTCAACCCCCACCGCTACGTGATGGAGGAGCTCGGGCAGGACCTGGAGGTCTACAGGCACGAGGCGCTATATCGTCTTAATTATGGCGATAAAGGCGTTGTGTTCTGGCCGGAGTACGGGCGCTTCTTCGACGAGCTCGAGCGGATCGTCCCCGGCGCGCGGCCCGAGCTCGAGTCCTTCTACGGCGAGATCCGCCGCCTCCACGACGAGGTGATCAACCGCGTCGCAGTCTTCACCGCGCCAACCGAGATGCTGATCCGCGATGCGCAGGCCCGCTTCCTGAAGGCGCCAATTGCGCATATCCGGATGCTTGCGCTCCTGGGGAGCAGCGCCGCGGACCTCGCGCGCAGGCATATCCGCGACCGGCGGCTCCTTACCTTCTTCGACAAGCTTACCTCGACCTACTGCTACACTACGATGGTGGAGACGCCAGCGGTCTTGGCCGCGACGATGTTCTCGGAGAACCACGAGGGCGGGGGCTTCTATCCAGCGGGCTCGACAATGGTCCTGGCCTCGCGGCTCGAGCGGGCGGCCGAACTGGCCGGCGCGGACTTCCTCTACCACGCTGACGTCCGGGAACTCCTCTTCGACGGAGCGAGGGCGGTCGGCGTACGCCTGTCCGATGGCCGCGAAGTGCACGCCAGGGCCCTCGTGTACGCGGGGGCGGTCAAGCACCTGGCGGGAGTGATGATCGGAGAGGCCGCAATCGTGGCGGGGGGAGGCAGGGCCCGCCGCTGGATCGACAGGGTGCGCGCCTTGGTCGATTCCTATCCCAGCTTCGTCGTATATGGTACGGTCCGGAGGGATGCCGTGCCCGAGGGCACCCTCCCCGTCGAGATGTTCATCGACAACCGTGAGGTGATCGACGACAATGACGTCACCCTCTACCTGCCGACCATCGAGGATCCCCGGCTCGCGCCGCCTGGCGTCCATGTATTCCTGATAATTGGTCCCAGTTTTGCGGCCTGGCCCACCTATGCCACCCCCGGCGCCGCCGCCGCAGGTGGCGCGGGTTACCGGAGTGCGGAGTACCGCGACATGAAGGTGGCCGAGGCTGACAGGATGCTTGCCCTCGTGGAGCGTCGCTTCCCCGGCTTCGTGGCTGCTATTAAGACGCGCATCGAGGGCAGCCCCACCACCCTCGAGCGCTACCTCCGGAAATTCGTCGGCTCGGTGGCAGGTCCGAAGCAGTGCATCGGGCAGGAGCTCCTCAGACGGCCCCATGCGCGGAGCCCCTGGCCCGGACTTTTCATCGCCGGGGAGGCCACGGTGATGGGCACCGGCACGCCAGCTGTCACCGTCTCCGGCATCAGCGCAGCGAACGTCGTGCTCCGTGCGAGGCGCCTGCCTGAGTATCGAAGCGCGGCTATCGTGGCAGAGGGAGGGCAGGCCCGTGTCCGCGTAATACCTGCCGGCAGGCCTGGGAACCTGCCTGCTTCAGAAGCGGGCCGCCTTGCCGCCTCCTGCCAGTGGTGCGAGGCGCCTGCCTGCGTGCGGGCCTGCCCGACCTCCATCGATATGCCAGCAATCATGAGAAGGCTCGAGATGGACAACCCGGAGGGCGCCCTGAAGCGGCTGAAGGAGAGCGACGCAGGCTTCCCCTCCTGCGCTGCCTGTGCGCCAGACGCGACGCCGCCCTGCGAGGCTGTGTGCGTGCGGAAGCCCAGCATTGAGGGGGCAGTGAAGATACGGCAGATTCTCATGGCGCTCGGCGCCTAGGACTCGGCGCCCGGGGCGCCGCCGCCCCGGGCGCAGCCGCCCCGGGCGCCGCCGCCCTCCGAGCCTTCATTACAACTACTTTTTCTTTTTTCCCTTCTTGCCTTTTTCCTTGCCGCCCGACAGGGCATCGGAGCTGCGGCTGGTGTGGGTGCCGGTGCTATGGCTGTGGCTGTGGCCATGGTCCGGCATCATGCTGGATCCAGAGTCGTCGGCGGGAGCCGTGGCTGGGGAAGCGGCCAATCCTTTAGCCGGTACGTCCTCCGGCTCGCCCTCGACCGACCCCTCCTCCCTGGCGAACTTCCCCGGGTACACCTTGGGAATCCAGTGCTGGCTGTCGATGGGGGGCCGGGCATACTTGCCGGCCTTCTGGCGCGGAGGAAGTTCGATGACCTCGGGCGTAAGGTCCTTGTAGGGAATGCGCCCCAGGAAATGCGTGATCGTGTTGAGCCTGGCACAGCGCTTGTCGTTGGCATCGACGACGTGCCAGGGGCAATCGAAGGTATCGGAGAACTCGAACATTGCGTCCTTGGCCCTCGAGTAGTCCACCCACTTCGAGCGTGCGCTCATGTCCATGGGCGAAAGCTTCCAGCGCTTGGCTGGATCATCGAGGCGGTCGCGGAACCTCTCCTCCTGCACATCGTCGCTCACGCTGAACCAGTACTTGATCAGTATCACTCCCGAGCGGATGAGCATGCGTTCGAACTCGGGCACCGACCGCGCGAACTCCGCGTAGTCGGAGTCGTTGCAGAAGCCCATCACATGCTCGACGCCGGCACGGTTGTACCAGCTCCGGTCAAAGAAGACGAGTTCGCCGCCGGCGGGAAGCTGCGCCACGTAGCGCTGGAAGTACCACTGCGTTTTCTCGCGCTCGGTGGGGACGCCCAGGGCGGCAATCCTCGCGGAGCGGGGGTTCATGCCCTCGGTGAGGGTCTTGATGATGCCGCCCTTGCCTGCTGCGTCGCGGCCCTCGAAAATCGCTACAACCTTGAGACCCTTGGCCTTGACCCATTCCTGGAGCTTGACGAGCTCAACGGTTAGCCGCTCGAGTTCGTCCTCATAATCCTTTTTCCGCATCGCTGACCCATCGCCCATTTGATGCCTCCAGCAGCGATCATAACCGATCTTCAGCGAAATTGCTTATAAACCTGCGAAAGTGGCGAAAAGCCCCCCCCAGCCTAGGGACTCGCTTCCAGATCCGCCAGGAGGAGGGCCATCCGGCGTCCCGCCCGGCCGCGGTGGGAGACGAGGTTTTTCTCATCCCCACTAAGTTCGGCCACACTCTTTCCAAGCTCCGGGAGGAAGACGATGGGGTCGTAACCAAAGCCTCCCTCGCCGCGCGGGGAGCGCAGAAGCTCGCCAGGGCAGCTTTCCTGCAGCACGAAGCAGCGCTCCCCGTCGAGGACCAGGGCGAGGGCACAGACGAAGGCGCAGCGCCTGTCGGCGAGGCCCGAGGTGTTGGCCAGGAGGAGGGCATTCCGCTCGGCCGACTCGAGCCTTCGCATGCCATCCTCCGAGCCATAGCGTGCGGAGAAGATGCCAGGAGCCCCGCCGAGGGCGCGGACCGAGAGGCCCGAGTCGTCGGCCAGGGAGGGGCGGCCGGTCAGGGCGAAGAGGGCCTGTGCCTTGAGGAGGGCGTTCGCGATGTAGCTGTCACCGTCTTCGACGACATCGAAGCCTGGATGGCCGATGTCGGCGGGCCGCATGAGCACATGGCCGGGGAAGAGGGGGGCGAGTTCGAGGAGCTTGTGGGCGTTGCCGGTGGCGACAAGGAGTTCCATGGCGGAAAGGTATCCTCGCTGGCGAGCGTGTCGCAAGCGGCAAGAGGGGTGGTGCCGGCGGCGGCAGCGCTGCCAACAGCGCCAGCTGTACCAGCGGCGGCATCCCGCTTCAGGAAATGGAGCCCTGAATCCACCGAGCCCTTGGGCACGCCCAGGATGCGCGCGATGACGCTGTTGGGTACGAGGGGCTTGAAGCGTGCAAGCGCAGCCAGGGCCCGCTCGTGCTCGGCACGCGCCCGTTCGACAAAGGGTTCGTAGACTTCGCGATGCCCGGCGTCGAGCATGTCGGAGGACCTCGCTTCCACGATCCTGAGACGGGCCCAGGCGCGGTCCCGCCGGAGGCTGAGCCTCTCGTAGCGCATCCTTTCCTTTTCGAGGTAGGCCCGTGCCTGCCGGAGCGACTCTGAAAGCTCCTCGGGAGGGCTGCCGGTACGGCGGGCAACTTCGGCTATCTCATGGTCGCCCGCCTCCCAGGCGCACTTGAGAAAAAGGAAGAGGAGGCGGCTGTCCTTGGCCCTGCGATGACGGCGTGTCTCGGAGTGGGCTGGCCGGGAATAGGCTTCGGCTGTGTATTCTGGTGCCGGAGTCTCGACCCACTCCCCCTCGGGTGCCGTCGAAAAGGAGATGGCGCGCTCCGAAACGTATTCCCTCTCGTGCCTCCGCCTGACAAACCTTCTCCTGCTCCTGGCGATAAACCGGATACTTGTCGCCACATAGGCGTCAAAGGAACTGCCGGTGTCCTCGTAGCGGTCGAGGAGCGAGGCTATCCGCTGGCGATGCACGATAAGGGCATCCGCTGCCCCGTCGGCATCGATAAAGCCGAAGCGCCAAGGCGCAGCGAAAATGCCCTTCGCAACTGCGTCGACGAACGAATCCCTCCCTCCTGGACTATTCCTCCACTCCCTCCACTTCCCCTCGAAACCAAGTTCTTTCATAGATGCCTCCAGTCAGGTCCACTGCAGGAAACGCGCCAATGAACCGGCAGGAAACTGTCTGAAAAAACATCTCTCGCTTGCGAAAGAAAATATACACGGCACCCCGGATGGGGTGCCGTGGCTATGAAGAACCTGAGGCCATTCGCTCTTACATGGCCTTACATGAATCCGACATCCTTGAAGGCGGGCTCAAAGGCCCCGACGAGGAGGGTCCGCACCTCCTCCATGCTGCCCCGGATGAGGAGCCCCGCAGCCAGCCGATGCCCGCCCCCGCCAAAGCGTGAAGCGATGGAGCCTACATCGACCCGCTCGAGCGAGCGAAGGCCGACGGTACACTCGGTCTCGTTCTCCTGCCTGATGATCATGGCAGACTCGCAGCCGGAGACGGTAAGGAGAAGCTGGTAGAGCATGTCAGAGTCGCGGCTGGCCAGCCCGAAGCGGCGCTGGTCGTCCAGGGTCACATGGGAGACCAGGAGGCGTCCGTCGAAGTGGGGTTCCACCCTCGAGAGGATCTCACCCATCAGCTTGCGGGACAGAAGGGACTTGCCGCCGTTCATCATCGCAAAGATCTTCTTCGGCGAGGCTCCGGCCTTCACGAGGCGGCCTGCGGCTTCCCAGGTCTCGGTCGAACCATCAGCGAGGTGGCGGAAAAATCCCGTGTCGGTGGAAAGGCCGAAGAAGAGGAGATCAGCCTCTTCCCGTGTCGGCTTGTCGCCACGCGCTTCGATGAGGGCAAGGACCAGGAGGGTCACCGAAGGAGCGGTGTCATCGATATACAGCACGTCTCCCTTGGCCTCGCCCGATGCATGGTGGTCGATGAAGGCCAGGGGCATCTTGGGAAGGCTGTCCGCAAGGGAGCCGATGCGGTGGAGGCTCGAACAGTCAAGGATGATGGCACCGACGCGCTCCGATCCAAACTCCTGTGGCACCACTGAGGAAAAGCGATGCTCGAAGGGCATGATCTCGGTACGCGTGAAGGGACCCGCAGAGCAGAGGTTTACCCGTTTGCCCTGGCGCCGGAGCCAGGAACCCAGGGCAAGCTGGGAGCCCACACAGTCACCATCCGGCTCCTTGTGGCCAATGATGTGGAAGCTGCCGTGGTCATCGATGTAGTCCAGGAGGGACTGGGGTACCGCTTTCAGCATGGAAGAACCTTTCGCAATCCAGGGCGGACGACGCCTGCGCCAGGGGTCCTCATGAGGCCCCGCAGAGGAGGAGGGCCGACTGGGGCTTCCCTCCGGAAATGACCGGCTTGCCGTCCGCAAGGTAGACATCGATCTCGGTGCGGAGGCCGAAGTCGGCAAAGTAGAGACCGGGTTCTACGGAAAAACAGGAGCCGTCGACGAGCTTCCGGCGGTCGGGGAACTCCAGGGAATCGAGGTTAACCCCTGAACCGTGGACCTCCACATCGATGCCGTGGCCGGTCCGGTGACGGAGGGCAGCCTCGTGGCCCGCTCCGATGAGGCAGTCGCGCACGATGGCATCGACCTCCGATCCCGTCGTCTTCCCGGCCTTCTCGGCAATGAAGGAAACAGCCAGGTCCCGCGCGGCGAAGAGGTCGGCGCAGGGTTTTTTCACCTTTCCGGGCACTTCGCCGCCATAGATGCCCAGCCAGGAGATATCGGCGAAAATGCTTCCAGGCCCCGCGAGTCTGGCCCAGAGGTCGAGCTGGATGACATCGCCTTCGGCGAAGGCCCGGTCTGTGGCGGGGTCGGGGCTGAAGTGCGGGTCGCTGCTGTGGATGCCAGAAGCCACTATGGCTGGGTGGTCAGTTTCCATGCCCATCTCGTATATATATGCATGGATCCAGGACTGCACCTCACGCTCGGTAACCCTGGCCTTGGCACGGTAGCGCTCGTCGATGCGCGCCCAGACACGGCGGACGATCTCGTAGAGCTTCTGGCCGGCAGCCTCGTGGCTTTCGATGTCGGCCGAACCGAGGATGCCCTGGAGGCGCTGGATGAGGCTGTCCCCCGGCACGAGGGTGAGGCCCGATTTCCGGAGGAGGTCTGCTGTCCCGAGGTCGAGGTAGGAGATCGCGGAGACTGTCTCGGACCAGTGCACACCTACGCGACGCCCCTTGAAGGCGGCCAGGCGCTCTTCGAGCATCACCCGCGACGAGTAGCCCACCATTACGCCTGGCAGGCTGTCGAGGGCGCCGCTTTCCACGCCATGGACGATCCGGTAGGGATCGCCCTCCGCTGGCACGAGGTAGAACCAGTAACGGCTGTTCGTGGAATCAAGGGGAAGACCCAGTATCCGGTCGGCCAGGAGATCCCGGTGATGGAAATTGCAGAAGAGCCAGAAATCGACGCCACAGGCCTTTACGGCCGCGCGGATTTTCCCGATATCCACCATTCGTGTTTCCTTTCTATCTCATCCAGAGCTGACATAGGGGTCCTGGTATGAAAAACCGGCTCCAGAGGGAGCCGGCCATGTCGACATGACGGAATCCAGCGTCAGAGCTTGAGGACTATTTCAGTAACGCTGTCGAAGATGCCATGTCCTGCCGCGGGACTAATCTGACCCCAGGTCGCGTCGAGCGGGTTATTGATCAGGAACAGCTTGAGGTGGTCGAAGGTGCCATCCTTGAAGTACACCATCGCGTAGGGATAGGCACTGCCGTGCCCAAGGACGATCTCGGCCTTGCCCCCCTTCTGGAACCACCCCACCGGCACGAGGAACTCGGCGACGCCGACCGCTCCTTGCCTATACATGACCCTGTATCCTTCGGAATGGGAAAAGACCTTGAGCACATCAAGCCTGACCGGATAGAAGACGGAGCTCTCGGCGAATGCCGAGAACGCGAGCAGTCCCACCACGAGTAGGGCGATAACCTTGCGTTTCATGCTTTCCTCCCTGACTATGCGAGTATATTAGGATGTTGGCAGGTTGCAAAGGGCGTTTATCGCAAAAGTCGTGCAAGGAAGCTATCATGACCCCATGAAAAGCACTCTTCCCCTCCCGAAACGGCTTTCCACCATCCTTGAAGTCCTCGGGCCCCTCTGGCCCCGGGCTGTTCCCCTCCTCGACCACCGTAGCTGCTTTGAACTCCTGTGCGCCGTCGTGCTTTCCGCCCAATGCACCGATGACCAGGTAAACCGCGTCACACCCTCCCTCTTTGCCACCTGGCCAGACGCGGCTGCCATGGCCGGGGCCGCCCCGGAGGCTGTCGGCCTGGTCATCCATTCCACAGGTTTCTACCGGACCAAGGCCCTCCACCTCGTGGGGCTGTCGAAGCTCCTCCTGGAGCAGCATGGGGGGAAGGTCCCCGAATCGATGGAGGAACTCCTCGAACTGCCGGGAGTCGGCAGAAAAACGGCCAACCTCGTCCTGTCTTCCTGCTTCGGACAACCGGGCATCATCGTCGATACCCATGTCCTCCGCGTAGCGTTCCGACTGGGGATCGAGAACAGGCGCGATCCCCTCCTCGTGGAGAAGGCCATAGCCGCAAACCTGGAAAAAGCGAGCTGGACTGCCTTTTCCCACGCGGTCAACCGCCATGGGAAATGGGTCTGCACAGCGAGGAAGCCCGGCTGCGGAACCTGCCCGATACGGGAGCTCTGCCCGAGGAAAGGAATGGAATCCATGCCATCCTCCCATTGAAATCGAGGCTTTTCTACCTATAGTTGCAGAGACTGACCTTGGCTATCGCCGAGCAGGGGAGGAAACCGGAAACATGGCGGGACAAAAACCCAGGTTGACGATCGGTACGAAAATTCTCCTTACAGTTATTTGCCTCTGGGTCGTGGGCGCCTCCCTGCTGACGGGCCTGGCCTACCTCCAGGCGCGGACTGCCCTGAAGGACAGCATCCGCACACGGGTCAGGGACTATGTCGCCCTCGGGGTTCTCAGCCTTCCCGCAGAGTCCCATTCCCGCCTCCGCACGAAGGATGACCAGGAGGGCAAGGACTACGAGGAGGTCATTTCAGCCTTGCGGAAGATCAAGGCCGGCACCTCCGATATATATTATCTGTATACCGTGCGAAAGGCTGCGGACGGCTCGATCGTCTATGTAGCCGACGCCACCGAGGAGGAGCCAGCAGCCATCGGGGAAGCGGTCAGCGTAGTCACTCCCCTCCTCAGGGCCTCAGCCGAGGCTCTGGACCGGGCGGCAATTGAAAAGGATTTCTACACCGACGAATGGGGTACCTTCCTCACTGCCTACGCCCCGATACACAGGGCGGACGGGAGCCTGGATGGGCTCCTCTGCGCCGACATCACCGCCGGGGCGATCGGGCAGATACTCCTGGGGAACCTCCAGCAGCTGCTCTTCCTCATGCTGCTGAGCCTTCTCCTCATCGTCCCCGCAGCCGTCCTCCTGTCACGCAGTGTGGCCCTTCCCATCCGGGACTGCGTCGCCTTCACGGACCTCCTCGCAGGGAACGACTACACAGGGAAGCTACCCGAGGCCTTCCTCCGCCGCGCTGACGAGATCGGCGACCTGTCGCGCTCCTACGCGACGATGGTCGACAACACCCGGCGTCTCCTTCAGGCCATCCTGGGAAAGTCGGAGCTTCTCTCCGGCATCGGCAGAGACCTCTCTGCCGACATGGACGAGACCTCCACTGCCATCGGGCGCATCGACGCAGGCATCGAGAAGATCCAGGACCGGAGTTCGCGCCAGTCGACGAGCGTGACAGCCAGCACCAGGGTCATGGAAAGGATCACAGGAAGCATCAGGGAACTGGACGGACACATCGATGAGCAGGCACGGAAGATCAGCCAATCCTCGGCTGCCATCGAAAGGATGCTCGCCAACATCGGGATCGTCGCCACCAGCCTCGGAGCCAACGCCGAAAGCATGGGGGAACTGACTGCGGCCTCCGAGACAGGGCGTGAGGGCCTGAGTTCCGTGTCGTCGAGCATCCACGATGTCGCCAAGGAATCGGAGGGGCTCCAGGAAATCAGCTCCGTCATCCATGACATCGCCAAGCAGACCCAGCTCCTTTCGATGAACGCTGCCATAGAAGCAGCCCACGCAGGCGAGGCGGGCAAGGGCTTCGCCGTGGTCGCCGACGAGATCCGGAAGCTCTCGGAGTCCTCGGGCGAACAGGCCACCATCGTCTCGGCCTCGCTTGGGAGGATCAAGGAAGCCGTGGACGGGATCAACCTGGCCACCTTGGCGGTACTGAGACAGTTCGAGGACATCGACGCCAGGCTCCTCCTGGTATCGGGCAGCGAAGAGGGCATCAGGCGTACGATGGAGGAGCTCGGCTCCGAGAGTGGTGGTATCCTCGAGAGGGTGGGACAGCTCAACCGCATCAGCTCCGAGGTCAAGGCCGGTTCCGATGGAATGCTCGCGGACAGCAGGGACGTGATCGGCGAGGGCCAGGCCCTCGGCACCATGACAGAAGAGGTGGCCGGCAGCGTCGCCGAGATGGTCGAGGGAGTCCTCCGGGTCGCCGGCGCCGTGGAGAAGGTCCAGGACATGAGCCGCAGGAACCAGGCGAGCATCGATGTCCTCTTGTCCGAGGTCCACGGCTTCAAGATCTAGCTGGGACTCTCCCGACCGACGCCGCCACGGCGCGAAAGGATTGCTGGTCATGACACTACCCACCTTCTGCGGCAAGGACTGCGGGGGAGGCGCCTGCCCCATGCTCGCCGAAGTCGAGGGAGGGAGGGTGCTCCGTACCCGGCCCAACCCTGCTGCAGGGCCCTGGATCCTGCCCTGCTCCCGGGGCCTCGCCCTCGCGGCCGAGCACTCCTCGAGCAAGCGCCTCCTGGCACCCCTGGTCAGGAAGGGGCAACGCGGCTCCGGGCAATGGCGCGAGGCTGGCTGGGACGAGGCCCTGGACCTGGTCGCATCCCGCCTTTCGGAGATTTCTGCACGATCGGGTCCCGATTCAGTGCTTGCCCTCGCCGGAGCGGGTTCGATCGGGGCCCTCCACTCGACCTCCGCCCTGGCTCGGCGCTTCCTGTCCCTCACCGGTGGCTACACGAAGCTCGGCGGGAGCTACTCCAACGGGGCGGCCCGCTTTGTCCTGCCCTACCTCCTTGGGCCCGAGTGGAAGAATTCCGGCTTCGACCCGGCAACGATGAAGGACGCCCGGATGATCGTCCTTTGGGGAGCGAACATCCTCGAGGCCCGCCTTGGCTCCGAGCTGCCCACCCGCCTCCTTGAGGCAAAGCGCCGCGGGGCAACCATCGTGGTCATCGACCCCAGGCGGAGCCAGACGGTCGAACGGGCAGCAACCTGGCACATACCCTGCCGCCCGGGGACGGACACAGCCCTCATGCTCGCCCTTCTGGAGGTCCTCCTTTCGGAGGGCCTGGCAGGGCAAGCCTGGGCCCAGGCACGCTCGACAGGATTCTCACAATTGGCTGGATACGTCCTCGGGGAGGCCGACGGACAGCGTCGCGGACCCGAGTGGGCAGAGCCGGTCACCGGCGTGCCCGCCGGGGAGATACGCCGCCTCGCGAGAGCCTGGGCGGAGGCAAGCCCGACCATGCTCCTTCCGGGCTACTCGATACAGCGCGTACGGGGCGGGGAGGAGCCCTATCGCCTTGCCCTCGCCCTCCAGCTCGCGACCGGCAATTTCGGCATCCGGGGGGGCTCCACGGGCTCCATCAACAACCGCCTCCCCTCGCCCCGAGTCGGAACCATCGATCCCCTCGATGTCCAAGGAAGGCCCGAACTCCCCGTCCTCCACTGGCCCGACGCCATCCTGGGCAGCCGCAGCAGAGGCTTTCCCAGCGATCTCCGGGCCGCCCTCGTCGCGGGAGGGAACTGGCTTGGGCAGGGCGCTGATGCAGGAAAAAGCGCGAGGGCCCTCGACAGCCTCGAGTTCTCAGTCTGCCTCGAGATGTTCCCGACCCCGACCGCACTCCGCTGCGATGTCATCCTCCCCGTGGCCTCCCCCCTTGAAAAGGAAGATATCGGCATCCCCTGGCTTGGCAACTGGCTCAGCTACAAGAGCCGGGCAGTTCCGCCCGCCGGACTGGCGCGGAGCGACTATGACATTTACGCGGACCTCGCAGCACGCATGGGCTTCGGCGAGGCCTTTGCCGAAGGGAGGGGAGAGGCTGCCTGGATCGAGGCCTTCCTTAAGGACTCTGAGATTCCCGATCCTGCAGCCTTCATGCAGAGCGGTTTCTATCTCGCACCCGGGCAGGAACGCGTGGGCCTGGCCGACTTTGCCCTCGATCCTGTGGCTCACCCCCTGGGAACGCCATCGGGGAGGGTCGAACTCGCCTCGGCACCCTGGGCGCGCGACACAGGAGGAAGCCCGATTCCCCAGTGGGAGGGCCCAGCCGCCCTGCCCTGCGAAGAGGGGGAACTCTTCCTCGTAACTCCCAAGGTCGCTGTCCGCACCCACTCACAGGGCGGAGATCCCGCCTCGGTCGCCGCTTCGGGTGGCCACTTCCTCTGCCTCCATCCCGATGACGCCTCTGCCCGCGGGCTCCTCGAGGGCGACCTGGCCAGGCTCTCCAACGCGACAGGGGCGACCAGGGTCAGGTGCAGGCTCGACGGCAGCATCATGCGGGGGGTCGCCTGCCTCCCCGAAGGGACCTGGCTTCCCGAGGATACCGCCAACTATGAGGATTCGGGGTCGCCCAACACGCTGACCTCGACAGCCGACCATGGCCCCGCCAGGGCGGCATCGATGCACGGTCTCCGGGTCCGCGTCGGGCGCGCCTGAATGGATTCAGGCGCCTGGCACCCCATCGGGCAGGGGGGACCACCTTGACTAGATCGTCCATGGTGCTATAGTGGCTCCTCCCAATAGCTGTATGCGGTGCAGAGCAGTCCGCCTTCCGGATTCGATCCGGAAAGATCGAAAGGAGCAATGATGATGACTATTGCCAAGACAAGGCTCGGGGTGGCGCTCGCGCTTGTCCTCATGGCCAGCACGGCCTTCGCGGCCAACGACTACGTGAAGATCGCCTTCACCAGCGATCCCGGCACAGCCGACTCGCAGCTGACCACGGACTGGTACGCCATTCCGCTGAACATCTACGACCGGCTCGTCGAGGCCCAGACCACCAAACCGGGTGTCTCCGAGCTCGTCCCTGGCCTTGCCGAAAAGTGGACGCCCTCCGCCGATGGCCTGACCTACACCTTCAACCTGCGGAAGGGTGTCAAGTTCTCCAATGGCGAGACCTTCAAGGCCGACGATGTACTGTTCACCTTCGACCGCATGCTCAATCCCGCCACCAAGGCCCTCAACACCGACTTCCTCGACATGATCGCGGGTGCCTCGGACAGGATGGCCGGCAAGGCCGACTCGGTAAGCGGCATCAAGGTCGTCGACGACTACACGATCAAGATCACCCTCGCCAAGCCCTTCGCTCCCTTCATCGCCAACCTGGCCACCCCCGCTGGCTCGATCTACAACCGCAAGGGGACGCTGGCTGCCGGCGACCAGTTCGGCATCGACCCCAAAAAGACCGTCGGCACGGGCGCCTTCACCCTCGAGTCCTGGGTCGTGAACGACAACATCCAGCTCAAGGCCAATCCCTCCTACTTCCGCGGCAAGCCCACGCTCGGCGGCATCGACATCAAGATCTCCCCCGATGCGAACACCCAGCGCATGCAGTTCGAGAACGGCGAGCTTGACGTCCTGGACCTCGACAACGCCACCTCGCAGATCCCCTACTTCCTTGGGGACGCCAAGTGGAAGTCCCAGATCGCCAGCGGCCCCCGCGTCGGCATCTACTATTACGCGCTCAACGAGAGCATCAAACCCCTGGACAACGTCAACATCCGCAAGGCCCTCCAGATGGCCATCGACCGCAAGACCATCCTGGACAAGCTCTACAACGGCAGGGGCGCCCTCGAGAACGGCATCTTCCCGAAGGGCCTCCTCGGCAACAATCCCAAGCTCCCCCTCATCGCCTACGATCCCAGGAAGGCCAAGGACATGATCGCCAAGGCCGGCTTCCCGGACGGCTTTGACATGGAGATCGCCCAGGTCACCGACAGCCCCTCCACCCTCAAGATCAACGAGGTCGTCCAGTCCATGCTTGCCGAAGTCGGCGTGCGCGTGAAGATCACGCAGATGGACTCCGCCAGCTACTTCGCCACCCGCAAGGAAGGCAAGCTACCCGCCTACGAGTCGAGCTGGTCCGCCGACTACAACGACCCCGACAATTTCATCTACACCTTCTTCTCGGAGAAGAACACCGTCGCGCGTTCCTACAACTACGCGAACAAGGACGTCTTCGCCAAGCTCGAGTCCACCAGGACGATGACCGACCAGGCCAAGCGCATGTCGATCTACCAGGCCCTCGAGAAGACCATCGTCCAGGACGATGCCGCCTGGATCCCCCTCTTCTCCCTCGAGCACCTCTTCGTGCTGCAGAGCCGGGTCAAGAACTTCAAGGTCTCCTGGAACGGCTGGAGCGACATGCCCTACTACGGACTAACGCTTACGAAGTAAGAGAGACTGAAAAACAGTAACGCAGGGCAGGCCAAGGAGCGCGGAAAACACCGCCTCCGAGCCTCCCTGCGGCTTTCCAGCCTTCATTCCTGAACAGGGAGCCGTCTGTTGGGCAGATACATCATCAAGAAGCTCCTCATCTCCATCCCGGTGATGTTCGGAATAATGCTGACGACCTTTTTCCTCCTCAACGTGATTCCCGGGGACCCCATCGCCCTCATGATGAAGGATCACATCAGCGTCGACGTCGTCGCGCGGGTGCGTGCGCAGATGCACCTCGACGACCCGGTCTTCATCCGCTTCTTCCGCTTCCTCGGAGGCGCCCTCCACGGTGACTTCGGCATCTCCTACAAGCTCAACCGGCCCGTCTCCTACCTCCTGGCCACCGCCTTTCCCAACACCCTCGCCCTCGCCCTTTCGGCCGCCCTCGTATCCTGGATCATCGGCATCCCGGCAGGCATCCTTTCGGCGGTCAAGCGCTACTCCCTCGTCGACAACTTCTTCATGGGCTTCTCGGTCCTCGGCGTCTCCATGCCGGTGTTCTGGACCGGACTCCTCTTCCAGTACATCTTCTCGCTCAAGCTCCACCTCCTTCCCGTGGCGGGCTTCAAGGGACCCCTTTATCTCATCATGCCGGCCATCGTGCTCGGCTGGAGTTCGGCCGGCACCATCGCCCGCCTGACGCGCTCGAGCCTCCTTGAGGTCATGCGCAACGACTATATCCGCACCGCCCGCGCCAAGGGGCTGCGCGAGATCGCCGTGGTCGTCAAGCACGCGCTCAAGAACTCGATGCTGCCCGTCGTCACGGTGATGGCCCTCCAGGTCTCGGGCCTCCTGTCCGGCGCGGTCATCACCGAGAGCGTCTTCGGGATTCCCGGCGTGGGGCGCATCGCCGTCAACGCCATCCAGAACCGGGACATGCCCCTCCTCCAGGGATCGGTCGTGCTGACCACCTTCCTCGTCATCATCGGAAACCTCACGGCGGACATCGTCTATTCATGGCTCGATCCCCGCATCAGATACGGAAAACCGGAGGGCACAAAATGAGCGACCCCACTCCCGGCGCGGAAGTGGCCCAGACGCTTCCCGAGCCAGTCTGGAAGGAAATCGTCGCGGCCTTCGCGCGGAACCGCCTTGCGGTCGTGGGCCTCGGGATACTCCTCATAGTTGCCTTTATCGCCCTGGCCGCGCCCCTGTTGTCGCCCTACGACCCCTACAAGGTCAAGCTGGGCGAGCAGTTCCTGAATCCGAGCTGGGAACACCCCATCGGCACGGACATGTTCGGCCGCGACGTCTTTACGAGGATCCTCTACGGGACGCGGATCTCCCTCCTCATCGGCCTCGTGCCGACCCTCATATCCATGACGATCGGCGTCATCCTGGGCCTGGTCTCGGGCTACTTCGGCAGGCGCGTGGACTTCCTCATCATGATGCTCGCGGACATGGTGCTGTCCTTCCCCTCCCTCCTTTTGGCGATGATCGTGATGTACACCCTCGGTGCGAGCCTCCTCAACATCTTCATAGCGCTGAGCGCCGTCGGCTGGGCAGGGACGGCCCGCGTCGTGCGCTCCCAGACCCTCGCCCTCAAGAACAAGGAATTCATCGAGGCCTCGAGGGCGATCGGGACCAAGGACCTCGCCATCATGCTCAGGCACATCCTGCCCAACTGCCTGCCCCAGCTCCTCGTACTATTTACCCTTAATATCCCGGACTCCATCCTCTCCGAGGCAAGCCTGTCCTTCCTCGGCATCGGTGCCCAGCCCCCGGCTGCGAGCTGGGGGCTCATGGTCTCGGGAGGGAGGGAGTACCTCTTCAACGCACCCTGGGTCGCGATAGCACCCGGCATCGCGATCCTCATAACGGTGCTGGCCTTCAACTTCCTGGGCGATGGCCTCCGCGATGCCCTCGATCCCTACCTGAAATCATGA